>NZ_JAFNJD010000029.1:0-55693 GCF_017368415.1 Shewanella sp. 4t3-1-2LB | reverse complement strand
TAAAATGCTCCAAGCATTTAAAGTATTTCCTACATCCTTGTAGGTCACCACATTTTCTAGCACTTCCTCCATCCCTGGAGGTCGTCCCTTGAAAGAATTGCAAGACTTGGTTGAAGTAAGAGAACCAACTACTACAGACAATATAAGGTCGCTTAGCTCAGCTGGGAGAGCACCTGCCTTACAAGCAGGGGGTCACTGGTTCGAACCCAGTAGCGACCACCATTATCAAAGCAACAGCTTTCCGAATTAACGAATTTGCTTGGTGACAATAGCATTGTGGTACCACCTGACTCCATCCCGAACTCAGAAGTGAAACACAATCGCGCCGATGGTAGTGTGGGGTCTCCCCATGCGAGAGTAGGTCATCGCCAAGCGCCTATTTTGTCAGATGCGTAGCGTCTGATAGTAAGAATTGGGCTTCGGCCCAGTGGGGTGGTAGTTCAGTTGGTTAGAATACCGGCCTGTCACGCCGGGGGTCGCGGGTTCGAGTCCCGTCCATCCCGCCACTAATAGCAAGGCCTCGTCAACAGACGAGGCCTTTTGCTTTTTATCCTTTCTATTTTCAGCATGCCTATTTTCCAGTTACAAACCATACCTAAATAATCAAAACCGCTGCCGATTGCCTTTAAAGGTCATTTTGGGTTAATAACAAGATTTTCTAGTCCTGTATGCTGCGGTTTGTGGCAAAATCATACATTTGCGGATTTTTATATAACGTTAATGCTTTCAGTGTCAAAAAACTCTGTTACAAATCAGATGAGTTATTGGCGTATGTTATATAACAACACTGTGACTTACATAGTTATCCACCAACTTAAAGGCGCTATAATGCCTTCAACTGAATTAAGGTAGTGCTCAAGTGGATTGCCGATTAGGGTGTGGTGCATGCTGTATTGCACCATCAATCACCAGTGCGATACCAGGAATGCCAAATGGTAAGCCTGCTGGCGTGCGATGTGTTCATCTGGATCAGCGCAATTTATGTCGTTTGTTTGGTAAGCCAGAACGTCCGGATGTTTGCAGCCGGTTTCAGGCTTCGACGGATGTTTGCGGTGATAGCCGTGACCAGGCACTATGGCTGTTAACTAATCTTGAACAGCAAACTTGTTCTTAACTGTGTAGGGTGAGTCATGCAATTAACACGTTATACCGATTTCGGCGTGCGCACTCTGATGTATCTTGCGATGCAGCCTAATCGGGAAAGTCTATTCCGAATCGCTGAAATCACGGATGTTTTTGATCTGTCCTCTAACCATGTTTCTAAGATTGTGCATCATCTAGGTAAGCTGGGGTATCTACAGACTGTTCGTGGTAAATGTGGTGGTTTTCGTTTAGGGATGGCTCCCGAGGCGATTAATATCGGGCAGTTGGTACGTTCGCTGGAACATTCGTTAGCACCTATTGATTGTGGTAAACCATACTGCCGTTTTGCTCCTGCCTGTAAGCTGCAGGGGATTCTTGGCCGAGCGGTGAAGGCCTATCTGGCGGTATTGGATCAATATACCTTAGCTGATATTGTGACAAACCGTGATGAGCTAGCGGCACTGTTGCCTGAGTTCACCTTGCTTGAGCTTGAGGACTAATCCTCCTTTCTGTTCATAGCCGTTCTTTATTTTCTTCTGGCATCTCAGTTTTTTGTGCCATTTGTAATGGTAGCAAGCTGGATGCCCGGACGAGTTGTATTCCTTCAGTTGATAATTTCTTTAGCTGTGTTTTGAGAAATGAGATTGTTTCTGGATAGGGATGCGCAATCAGCACGACCTGTCCTTCGGTTTTTGCTAGATGAACCGCTTGCTGCAGTTGTTGTGTCAAGGCGGATGTCGAAGTCTGATTATCTAGGAACACTTGACGACGCAGCAAAGGCACTCTGTAAGCATCAGCTTCTTCGCCGGCTTTGGTGTAACGGGTCGTGATACTGTCAACAAAGTAAAGATCCTGTTGTTTAAGCACCGACATTAACCAACTCATTGGTTGATCTAATTGTGTAAGCAGGCTCCCCATATGATTATTGCTACCCTTGGCAAAGGGAACACTACTGATGGCATCCTCCACCCGTTGTTTAAATTCGCTTTCGCTTAGTTGATTGTCGAGTCCGCCTGGCCCCATTGTTTTGCCATTCAGTGCTTGCATAGGTAAATGCACCATGATCTCATGGCCTTTGGCATGAGCTGCTGTGGCTAAACGTGCCCCAAGTGGGGTATGGGGTAACACAGAAAAAGTGACATCTGCGGGCAACGACAGCGCCGCCACATCGGTATGGCGGTAGCCAATATCATCCATAATAATCGCCAACTTGGCGGCCATTAGTTGGGTGCTGCAAGTGAGCAGCAGGCACAAAAGCAATAGGCGCACGTAGATTTTATTTATTGGTTGTGGGTTTCAATCCAACTGATGGCGGCATTGAACTGCTGATCCTGTTTTACAGGATAGCCGGCTCTAGCGATATTGGTTGCCATCGTCAGTGAATCATCACCGTCTTGTAATGTGACTTTTATATCAGGTTCTATCCCCTGAGTGTCAAGCATTTTACCATTAGGTGTAGTGTATCGGGCGGTAGTCAGTTTAATCATGGAGCCACGATCATAAAGATTTGGGATTAAGCTTTGCACCGTGCCTTTGCCAAAGCTGGTCTCACCAACAACTGTCGCGAGCTGGTGATCATGTAGTGCTGCGGTGAGGATCTCAGCCGCTGATGCGGAGCCTTTGTTGATAATGATGACTACGGGTACCTTTGATATCTGTGTACCAGCGGAAGCATAGAAAACTTCGTTAGCATTTATGTATCGTCCTTGTGTCGCCACTATTATCCCTTGGTCAAGAAACATATCGGCAATAGCCACAGCTTGTTCCAGCAAACCACCGGGATTGTCCCGCAGGTCCAGCACCAATCCGCTTATTTTGAGTTGCTGCCAGAGCTGCAGCCAGCGTTGGACATCTCGAGCAGTATCTTGTTGGAAATGAGTAATGCGTAAGTAACCAATATTATCGGCGAGTAATTTTGCTTGAACGGAATGCAAGCGGATGCTGGCAGGCTTAATAGCAACCTCAAACGTAGTTTGACCGCGTGCCATTTGTAAAGTGATCGGTTGCTTTTGTTGCGCTGCAAGTTTTATCTGCTCCAGAATTTGTTGCTGATTGTTCCCGTTGACTGCTTGTTGGTTACAGGCGAGGACTTTATCTCCTGTTTGCAGCCCCGCTGTTGCAGTTGGGGAGTCAGGGAATGCGGTTTGAATAATGAGCGCTTGTTTATTTGCCGCTAGCTCAAAACCGAAACCATAATATTCACCTCGATTGCTGCTTTGCATATCATTGGCTTGCTCAACATTCAGAAAGGCAGAATGACTGTCGAGCATGTTAAAGATGCCGCCAATTGCTGCGTTGACCAGTTGCTCATGGTTTAGTTGATCAACATAGTAGGTTTCGACGGTATCAATGACTTCACGCAGCAATATCAAGTCGCCGGCTGCAGTTGTGTGACGTGGATTTTGGGGGCTATAGCTGGCAACACTCAGCGATATCCCTATCACAATGCCGGTCGTCAGGATGAGCACATAGCGCATCAGTCTGGTCATATGCAGCTCCTGATAGGTTGTGTGAAATTATGTGGGTCAGCGGCGACAGTATTGCGCCGGATCGACGGCTTCCCCCTTGTGACGTATTTCAAAGTATAGG
Source organism: Shewanella sp. 4t3-1-2LB (assembly GCF_017368415.1). Classification (NCBI taxonomy): domain Bacteria; kingdom Pseudomonadati; phylum Pseudomonadota; class Gammaproteobacteria; order Alteromonadales; family Shewanellaceae; genus Shewanella; species Shewanella sp. 4t3-1-2LB. The sequence continues at coordinate 52,021 of NZ_JAFNJD010000029.1, read as the reverse complement.
CCAGGTTCGGCTTGACCTCCTGAGCGTCCGACCAGTGCAATAGCATCTCCTGCATGAACTGTGTCACCAACGTCTTTCAGCAGTGCCTGCGCGTGGCCGTAGAGACTCATAAAACCTTTGCCATGGTCAATCACCAGCAGTAAACCAAAACCGCGGAGCCAGTCGGCGTAAATTACTTTGCCAGGGGCAATGGCGTTGATGGCTTGACCTTCAGCGGCACCAATTATCACACCTTTCCAGTTAACGTTGCCGGAACGACGACTACCGAAACTGCTTTTCAAGCTGCCTTTGGTTGGCCAAGATAGCTTACCGCTCAGTTGATCTAATCCGCTCATTGATGGTGTATCACGCATCGCCTTCATGGCTGCTTCAACCACCCGTTTCAGCGAGGCTTCTTCTATCTGTAACTGCTCCAAACCGGAAGCCTTACTGTTGATGACTCGCTGCAGTTCACTCAAGGTATTTTGTCGTTGTTGCTGCTCTTGTTTCAGTTGTGCTGACTGGGCGCGTTGTTTCATTGCCAGTTGATTGAGCTGCTCATTCTCCTGCTGTTGCTGCTGCTGTACGCTAACTAACTCTTCACGTGTCTTTTTCAACTGGTTAATCGCATCCATTCGCGCCTTATTGAGAAACTCATAATAAGCCAGCATACGTTCTACAGTGGTGGGATCTTCCTGATGTAACAGCATTTTGCTGTAGTCGTGATTGCCAGCAAGAAAAGCACTTTTCAGCTGTTTGGCAAGCGTCTGTTGCTGACCCTTTTGTAATTTATCCAGCTCAACAGCGCGCTGGTCCAACGCCATCAGTTTTTTCTGGCTGTCAGCTAAACGTGATTCGGTCTCTGTCACTTGCCGAGCGGCTGTGCCAATCGCCTGTTCGTCTTGTTTGAGCAATGCCAGCAACTGTTCACGTTGCTTACTGCTATCTTTAAGTGCGTTTTGCTGGGCAGCAATCTGCTGCTGAATTTGCTTCAGTTCCGATTGCCTACGCTCCAGATCTGACGCCAGCAGCGAGTGGCTGAATATAAGAAAGCCAGCAATAATGCTGGCTTTGGCTATGACATGCTTATGCACCAGTCTGTATTTACTCTTCTGTATGGATCAATGGATGACCGGTCATCTCCGCCGGAATTTTCTGTCCCAGTAATGTTAATATGGTCGGTGCGATATCACTTAAACGACCACCCTCGTCGATACGGGCTTTACGTCCCATATAGATAAACGGCACTAAGTCACTGGTGTGTGCTGTATGCGGCTGACCCGTGATCTCGTCTACCATCTTTTCAGCATTGCCATGGTCTGCGGTGATAATGCATTCTCCGCCCACGTGCTGTAGCGCGGCTACCACACGTCCCAGACAGGCATCTACCGCTTCACAGGCTTTGACTGCAGCATCAAAGTTGCCGGTGTGGCCTACCATATCACCGTTGGGATAATTGCAGATGATGACATCATATTGAGTTGATTCAATGGCTTCAACCAGCTTGTCGGTTAATTCTGTAGAACTCATCTCCGGTTGCAGATCATAGGTCGCCACTTTGGGGGAGTTGATCAAAATACGATCTTCTCCGTCAAAGGGGCGCTCCAGCCCACCATTGAAAAAGAAAGTGACGTGGGCGTATTTTTCTGTCTCGGAAATACGTAACTGGCGCATCCCCAGTGTCTGCAGGGTTTCACCAAGGGTATTGACCAGTTCTTCCTTAGGGAAAGCGATCGGCGCTTTGATATCAGCGGCATATTCTGTCAGTGTGACAAAATGCAATTGGCATACGCGCTGTCGTTGGAAGCCATCAAAATCTGGGTTGATAAAGGCCCGGGTTAACTGTCGCGCACGGTCGGCTCGGAAATTCATAAAAATCAGCGCATCGCCGTCATGTAATGCGGCGGTCTTTCCCGCTGCCGTGATAGCGGTAGCTGCGACAAATTCGTCATTTTCATCACGTTCATAGGCCGCGTCCAACGCTGCAACAGCGGTGTCAGCTGTATATTTGCCTTTGCCATCGGTGATTAACTGATAGGCCTGTGCCACACGGTCCCAGCGATTGTCTCTGTCCATGGCATAGTAACGGCCAATAACAGAGGCGACGCGACCAACGCCCAGTTCGGTAAATAACTGCTCAAAATGTGCCAGACTGGGGCGGGCGCTGCGTGGCGGCGTATCGCGGCCATCAAGGAAAGCATGCAGATACACCTGCTTGGCTCCTCGCCGCACCGCCATGCGACACATAGCCTCGATATGCTCCTCATGACTATGTACTCCGCCTGGCGACAGCAATCCCATAATGTGCACTGCACCGTTGGCCTGAATGGCATCATCTATTGCTTGCACCAGTGCTGGATTTGTAAAAAATTCACCATCATCAATCGCGTTACTGATGCGGGTCAGTTCTTGATAAACGATACGACCGGAACCGATGTTGATGTGGCCAACTTCAGAATTGCCCATCTGTCCTTCCGGCAGCCCCACATCAATACCTGAGCCGGAAATCAAACTGTGCGCATACTCGGCGTTTAACTTGTCTAGCACGGGGGTTCGCGCATGGTGGATAGCATTGCTGCGAGTTTGTTCTGAATAACCCCAGCCATCAAGGATCAATAACGCCAGTGGTCCTTTAATCGTCTTCATGTGGATACCCGTTAAAATCAAAAACTGTATATAAACTGCCAGCATGGTACTACAGACCTGACAATATAAAAAAGTCATCTGCAAGCGATTGTCCTGATAGCTTTAGTCGCATTGCTCTGTAAGTCAGACCGCTATTCTGCGGCTTAAACAGCTGCAATCTACATTGGCTATGGGTATACTCTGCGCTGGTTCTTAGCTGCCCAATAACAACACAGGCTGTCATAAACATGCAGGAATATATCGAATTTTTCAAAGCCCATCCGATTTTGAGCATGGCATGGGTGGGATTATTTATCGCGCTGCTGGTTACTTGGTTTAAAGGCGCTGTATCCAAAGTTAAACATGTAAACCCCCAAGAAGCCGTGCTAATGGTCAATAAGCAGGATGCGCAGATGGTGGATGTGCGCTCGAAAGAGGATTTTCGCCGTGGACATATTGTTAACGCCGTTAACATTCCGATGGCAGAAATTAAAAATAATACCAACACTCACCTTGAAAAGCTTAAGGACAAACCCATTATACTGGTATGCAATGCTGGGATGACTTCAGCGCAAGCTGGGGAATTGTTGGTGAAGCAAGGTTTCGAACAGGTATTCAGCCTTAAAGGCGGAATGGGTGAGTGGCAATCTGCTAACCTGCCAGTGTCGAAAAGCAAACGTTAATTTTTGTCGGTGGCCGTATGGCGGCTGGCGTCCAGCGCTGTTCCGGCAAACCCGGAGCGGCTAATCAAAGGATGGTGGCCGTTTCTCGGTATCTTTAACACCGTCTTCCGTAATAACAACGGCTCAAGAAAGCCGGGACCAATTGGATAGGTAGCATTATGGCTGAAGTAGCAAATAACGAACAACAAGCCCCACAGTTCAACATTCAACGCGTATATATCAAGGATGTTTCTTTTGAAACACCTAACAGTCCAGCGGTGTTCCAGAAAGAGTGGGCCCCTGAAGTGAAATTGGATCTGGATACTCGCAGCGCTAAGCTGGCAGATGATGTTTATGAAGTGATCCTGTCATTGACAGTCACTGCGCAAAATGGCGAAGAAACAGCGTTTTTGTGTGAAGTTCAGCAGGCGGGTATTTTCACTATTTCCGGTCTGACCGAGCCACAGATGGCTCACTCCTTGGGGGCTTTTTGCCCGAACGTACTATTCCCTTATGCGCGCGAAGCGGTTTCCAGCCTGGTTTCTCGTGGCACATTCCCACAGTTGAATTTGGCTCCGGTTAACTTTGACGCGCTATTTGCCCAGTACGTGCAGTCTCGTCAAGCCGATAACGCCCCATCGACTGAAACTGCTGACGCTTGATACTGATGGCTGATACTGCAGATATCACAGTGCTTGGCGCAGGTTCCTATGGGACTGCGCTGGCCATTTCTCTTGCCAGTAATGGCCATAAGACCGTGCTTTGGGGCCATGAACCCGAGCATGTTGCAAGATTAACTGCTGCCCGTAGCAACGAAGAGTTTTTGCCAGGTATCCATTTCCCAGCGCAACTGGTCATGGAAGCGGATCTTGGCAAGGCATTAGCGGCATCTCGCAACATCCTGTTGGTGGTGCCTAGCCATGTGTTTGCAGACGTGCTGCGAACTGCCAAACCATTATTGCGGCAAGATGCGCGTATTGTCTGGGCGACCAAAGGCTTGGAACCGCACACTGGCAGATTATTGAAGGACGTTGCCCGAGATGTGCTTGGTGATGAATACCCGCTAGCGGTACTGTCTGGTCCCACTTTTGCCAAAGAGTTGGCGGCGGGGCTGCCAACGGCCATTTCGATTGCGGGGACCGATGCTAACTTCACTGCTGATTTGGTGGAGTTGTTGCACAGCCCAAAAAGTTTGCGTGTATATGCCAATGATGATTTTATCGGCCTGCAGCTTGGTGGTGCGGTAAAAAATGTGATTGCCATCGGTGCCGGTATGTCTGACGGTATAGGTTTTGGTGCCAATGCACGTACAGCGCTGATCACTCGAGGTTTGGTGGAGTTAACTCGTCTTGGCTGTGCGCTGGGCGCTAAAAGCGATACTTTTATGGGAATGGCAGGCCTGGGCGACTTGGTGTTGACCTGCACTGACAATCAATCCCGCAATCGGCGTTTTGGCTTGGCGCTAGGGCAGGGTTGTGATGTAGACTCCGCGCAGCAGCAGATTGGTCAAGTAGTTGAAGGCTATCGCAATACCAAGGAAGTCTACACATTAGCGCAACGATTAGGCGTGGAAATGCCGATTACTGAACAGATTTACCAAGTCTTGTATCAGGGCAAATCACCATTAGATGCCGCTAAAGAATTACTGGCTCGTGAGAAAAAATCAGAGACGCCTGGTGAGTAACAGCACAATAAAAAGGATGCTCAAGGCATCCTTTTTATTGTCTGACAGCACTCAATCAGCGCTTTTTTGTAATTTTCGGCGATATAACAGCAGGTATAACGCTGGCAACACAAACAATGATAGCAGCGGTGCCGTGATCATCCCGCCGACCATCGGGGCGGCAATTTTCTGCATCACATCATTACCTGCGCCAGCTCCCCACATGATGGGCAACAATCCAAAGAAGATGGTCGCTACTGTCATGGCTTTCGGGCGAACACGCATGACGGCACCTTCTATCAAGGCAGCCTTTAGGTCGCTGACGCTGTGATACATATTGTGTTGCTGGCGATGCTTAATGGCATTATCGAGGTACACCAACATCACCACTCCAAATTCTGCAGCGACACCTGCCAATGCGATCATTCCCACCGCCACTGCGACAGACATGTTGTAATTCAGTGCGTACAGTACCCAAGCACTGCCTACCAGCGCAAATGGCAGCGACAACATAATCATGCTGGCCTGCAGCGCTGAATTAAAGGTCAGCATTAGCAGGATGAAGATCACCGCCAATGCCATTGGGATAACCTGCTCCAACTTATCGGCCACACGCTGCATGTACTCATATTGTCCGGCAAAACTGTAACTGTAGCGTGGCGGTAGTTGCACCTGACTGGCGAGGATTGGTTTTACTGCCGCAATGTACTCACCGATGGAAGTGCCCTTGATATCCACAAAAACCCAGGAGATCAGGCGGCCATTTTCACTTTTGAGCATTGGTGCGCCGTCAGTGATTTCAATATCGGCCAGATTGCGTAGTGGTAGATAGTTGCCGGATTTTGTGATCACCGGCAAGTCCCGCAACTTTTCGATGTTATCACGCAGATCTCGTGGATAACGCAGATTGATCGGGTAGCGCTCTGCGCCCTGCACTGACTCACCAACATCGGCACCGCCAATGGCATAGCGCACTACATCCTGAATATCGCTCAGCGTCATACCGTAACGTGATGCCACATCCAACTTGGGCGTAATGTCGATATAACGGCCACCACCCACACGTTCGGCATAGGCTGAACGGGTATGGGGCTGTTGTGATAACAAGGCTTCTATCTGCGCCCCAATACGCTGTAACTCTTCAACGTCATCGCCGGTGATCTTGATCCCGACCGGGGTTTTAATGCCAGTAGACAACATGTCTATACGGGTTTTAATGGGCTGAACCCAAGCGTTAGTTAATCCCGGCACTTTTACCGTTTTCTGCAGTTGCTCAATGATGTCATCCAGCTTTATGCCTGGACGCCACTCATCTTTGGGTTTCAGCATAATAGTGGTTTCCAGCATAGTCAGCGGTGCTGGGTCAGTTGCGGTTTCAGCTCGGCCTACTTTGCCAAATACCCGTTTAACCTCGGGCACCGTTTTTATCAGGCGGTCTGTTTGCTGCAGCAGTTCTGACGCTTTGCCTGCACTGATGCCAGGTAGTGTGGTTGGCATATACAGCAGATCACCCTCCTCCAGATCTGGCATAAATTCACTGCCCATATGGCTGGCGGGATACCAAGCACTGGCCAATGCGATTAATGCGGCCAAAATGGTGGTTTTCGGAAAGCGCAGTACCAGCGTCAGCAACGGTTTGTATCCGGCTATTAGCACCCGGCTGATAGGGTTGGCGGTTTCCGAGGGAATTTTCCCTCGGATGAACAGTCCCATCAGCACCGGCACCACCGTGATTGACAGTATTGCCGCAGACGCCATCGCAAATGTCTTGGTGTAAGCCAAGGGTGTAAACAAGCGGCCTTCTTGATCTTCCAAGGCAAAGACTGGCAGGAAACTCAATGTAATAATCAACAGTGAGAAGAACAGCGCCGGCCCTACCTCTTTGGATGCTTCAGCCACAATTTGCCAGTGCTCATTTCCTTGTGGCCCTCGCTCATGCTCATGTCGGAAATGTTCCAAGTGCTTGTGCATGTTTTCAATCATCACGATTGCCCCGTCCACCACCGCGCCAATGGCGATAGCGATACCCCCTAGGCTCATGATATTGGCATTAACGCCCATATGGCTCATCACAATGAACGCCATCAGGATAGACATTGGCAGGGTGATAATGGCTACTAATGTGGAGCGGGCATGCAGCAGAAATAGCAGACACACCAAACTGACCACAACCATTTCCTCAATCACTTTGTGAACCAGATTGTCGACGGAACTCTGGATCAAATGGGAACGATCGTAAGTCGGTACTATCTCCACTCCTGCGGGCAGACCCGCTTTTAACTGTTCCAGTTTTGCCTTAACCGCTTTTATGGTTGCCAACGCATTTTCGCCGTAACGCATCACAATGATGCCGCCCACGGTTTCGCCTTCGCCATTGAGTTCAGCAATACCACGGCGAGCCGCCGGGCCTTTGCGAATCGTGGCAATATCGCGAAGCAATAGTGGGGTGCCAGATGGACTGGTAACCCCCAGCGGAATTTCACCAAAATCTTGTAAGGTTTGGCGGTAGCCCTTGGCGCGAACCATGTACTCGGCCTCCGCCATCTCTACTACCGAGCCACCCACTTCGCTGTTGGCCTTGTTAATCGCCGATTTCACGCTGGCGATATCCAGTTTGTATATCGCCAATTTATCTGGGTCCAACACTATCTGATAGGTTTGTTCCATGCCGCCAACGGTGGCAACTTCAGATACCCCAGGCACGCTCTGCAACTCGAGTTTCAAGTACCAATCTTGTAGGCTCTTGAGCTGTGAAAGATCAAATTTGCCGCTTTTGTCCACTAATGCATATTCAAAAATCCAGCCAACGCCGGAGGCATCAGGCCCTAACGACGGTTGTACACCTTCCGGCAGTCTGCTGCTGATCTGGCTTAGGTATTCCAGTACCCGAGAACGAGCCCAGTAGATATCGGTGCCATCTTCGAAAATCACATAGACATAGGAATCACCAAACATGGAGTAACCGCGGACGGTTTTGGCGCCAGGCACTGCCAACATGGCGGTGGATAGTGGATAAGTGATTTGCTCTTCCACCAATTTTGGGGCTTGCCCAGGATATGCAGTCTTGATGATCACCTGCACATCAGACAAGTCCGGCAACGCATCCAAAGGGGTCTTTTGTAGGGCATGAACACCCAGTGCTGCCACTATCAGCGCAATGATAAGGACCATCACCCGCTGGCGGATGGCCGCATCAATGATGGTCTTCAGCATTGTGTGCCTCCTGATGTTGGCTGCTCAAACGCATCAAGCTGCCTTTCAGGCTGGCTTCTGAATCCAGCAGGAATTGCCCAGAGATCACCACATTTTCACCATCACTGAGGCCGTTGAGGATCTGTACCATGCCTCGGCTCATCATGCCGACATCAACACGACGGGCAACAAAGCTGTTATCGGCAGCTTTAACGATGACGCGGTTCTCTTTGCCGGTTTGGATCAGTGCTTCTTGTGGGATCACCAAAGCATTTTCGTTGGCACCCCCGAACAGCGAAACCTTGGCAAGGGTGTTGGGTCGCAGGTGTGAGCCTTTATTGGATAACACTACCCGAACCCGTAAACTACGGGTAACCGGGTCCAACTCTGGATAGATGTAGTCGATTTTGCCTTGTAATCCCTTAATACCCATGGCGGGAACACTAACCTCTGCTGGTTGTCCTACCGCCAGCCAGCTTTGCTCATTCTCGAACACATCCGCTATTACCCATACCTTGTTGAGATCCACCATCGACAGTATCTCGGTTGCGGGTTGCAGATACATGCCATCACGAATGTCCAGCGTTTTCACGTAGCCGCTGGATTCTGCATAAAAGGGGACTCGATATAAGGTCTTACCGGTTTTAGCCAGTTGTTTTATCTGCTCTTGATTCAGCCCCAGCAATTCAAGGCGCAACCCGGCTTTGCGCAGCAGTTCTTGGTAACGTTCACTGTTACCAGAACGTTTCAGCGTATCTTGGGCTAACAGAAAGTCATCCTGTGCATTGACCAGATCCGGCGAGTAGATTTCGTAAAGTAGTTGACCTTGTTTTATCTCATCGCCTGCCGCTTGTACCGAGAGATTTTCGACCCAGCCATTGACGCGGGAATGTATGTGGGTGATCTGACTTTCGTCATAACCGACTTCACCTACCGTATCGACAAAACGCCACATGGTTTGCCGCTGAGCCTTGGCCACTTTCAGTGCCAGCGCTTGCTGCATTTGCCCAGAAACATCGACCTTCACGGTATCCTGGTGGGCTCCCATTTCTACTTTTTCCAGCGTCATGCCACAGATGGGACAGGTACCGGGAGTATCGCTGACGATCTGGGGGTGCATTGGGCAAACATATTTAATAGTGCCGCCATGTGTTCCCTGGGTACTGTCAGCATTGCTGAATACTTTTTGGGTATTGGCAGCTTGTTTAGTTGTCATTGACTTATTGCCGGACATATCCATTGCTGGTTGCGTAGCGGACTGTTCAGCGGAGTTTGTCGCGTTGACGGATGTAGGCGACTGCTCTGGCTCAGTGGCTTCATCCTTTACCAGAAACATACCACAAATTGGGCAACGACCTGGTTTATCACTGCGTTCTTGCGGATGCATCGGACAATAATATTCTCCTTGGGCGGTTGCACTGGCTTGGTGCTGATGTTCCTGATGTTCATCAGTCACCGCCTGTGCTTGCAGGCTCCATTGCGAGCCTGTAGCCAGCATCAAGCTCAGGATACAGGCTAGGTTACGACGGTTGTTGTTGCTCATATGCCTCATCTCCACCTGCTGTATGATTAGTGCTGATGCATATGCATGCTGTCTTCGCTTGGTGTTTCAGCCGGTACCAGTTTCATGCCGCATTTAGGGCAGGAGTCGCCTTTGTGGCCAGTGACTTCAGGATGCATCGGACAGTGGTAAACCACGGCATCGACTTTAGCCTTAACCAGTTTCATGCCGCATTTGGGGCAGGAGTCGCCTTTGTGACCGGTGACTTCAGGATGCATCGGGCAATGATAAACTTCTGCAGTATTAGCAGTTGCATGCTGGTGTTGGGTATCAGCAGCGTAGCTGTAACCGGTCAGACCCAAACTCAATAGCACAGCAAAAAATAGGGTAATTACAGATTTCATATGTCACTCCATAAGCGGGCCGCACTGAGCGTTAATATGTCAGTGAGCAACCCAAAAAATTAATTCAGCTTGTGTTTTAGTAGATTTCAGGCACACGTGTGCCGTAGCAGTTACGCAATAGGTGGTTTGAAGCTGGGATTAATATCAACAGAGCGGAAATGAGGCATCGGCGTTGCAACGGCAACTTCAGGCTGTTTGGCTGTCGGCCAGGAAACGGCAGCCAATAGTGTGCCTGCTACAGATATCACCAGACAGTGGCCCCCTTTGCAGAATCCATTGCCGTCACAGCAGTGATGGGTTGCAGCGTTGGGAAGCACTTTTGCAACATTATGCCCATCACAACATTGGGGAGCTGTGGTCTGTTGAGGATGACAATCCATAGATGCGGCCATTTGGTGATGACCGGTTGCCGACATCATCATTGCGGAATCTGCTTTTGCAACAGGGATCATCCAATGGTCGTTAGATAGCAGTCCCTGCCCGACAAATGCGAGCAAGGTCAGTATCAACCCCATATGACGACGAACCAATTGCATAAGATTCCCCAAAATAATGATCGTCTAAATCATACCATGTCAGCATATAGCTACCTTGATGAAATTCACAGTTATTTGAATTTCATCAAGTAACTCAGAACCATGCAACGCCAAGCCTCCTGACTATTAGCGTTGGGCGGATAACAGCTCGGCAATCACGCTGGCTTGTGTCCGTAGCGGCAACTGGTCAGTATGGCCGTTTGCTGTGCCTACGGTTAAGTACGGTTGATGGAGATAAGTCTTAGCTGCACTGGCATCATCAATTACCGGTATGTGTAGTTGAACAGGTTGCTGGTCTTTTATGGCAAGATTTAAATACAAAGGTTCGGACGTTACCCAAGCACCTGAATCATCGGCACTATCAGCAAACAGATCGCGGTAGCGAACCACCAAGACGTGCGTGCCGTTCGATAGCTGTAAATCGGTATGAGCGGCGTTTTGTGGCTGGCCATCAATATCAAGAACTTGTAATGATGCCGGGACAGTGACCTGGGCTGCCAGAGTCTGTGGGATAACGAACAAGTAGCTAGAAAATATAGCAGCGCTAAGTGCTGCGAAAGCAGTTTTTGAGAACATAATGTGACTCCAGATATTTCTGTAAACAACAATCATTTGGTGTAGGCAAATTGCCTAAGGTTTTGCGATTGAATGTTACAGACTATCGGGCGGTGGCGTTTGCACACCGAGAGTCGTGGTCTGGCTGCTCCAACCTTTATGTAAAATGACGTCACTGGATGCAGACATCTTGGTGGTTTGCGGCAGAAGTGTGATAACTGATGCCAAATGACTACAGTGATTCAGACAATTATTCATCTGGTTACAGTGTTCAACACTCATATCACAGTGCTGACAGGCGATGTTACCCGAGCAACAAGAATAAGGTTCGCTCGCGTTAATAGCGTTACTGACTGATTGGGTTGCAACATGCTGTGACATCGGCATAGCTGCCGCGAGTCTAGGCGCAACCGCCTGACTTAACAGCATTACTAGCACGGTAAATGTCAGCAGCAGATTTCGCATGCAATCCTTCAAATTATTTTTTAAGCCCATGCTTAAGATGTTCTAAACTCAAAAAGGTTTCATGTATAAAAAATAAATCTTAAAGGGTGATTGTTTGAGCAAGATCACTGAATAATTTTTCGCTTAAGGTAGGCATGCAGATAATTGGCATAAGCAAAAAAGTAAGCAGTAGCACCTACTTACTAAATTAGCTAAGTTAACATTGTAGAGTTAGAGGTCTGTCGCATTTTAGCTTATTTAGGTCAGATTAATTAAAGAAAGTTGGTTTATAATCCGAACCGGATAAAGAGTCAGCCCAATTATTAAAATAAAGTATTTATTGGAGAAGAGTGATGAATTGGCGTGCACTATTCAAACCCAGCGCAAAGTATTCCATCCTGTCACTGTTGGTCGTCGGTATCGTCGTCGGTGTGATAGGTTACTTTGCAACACAGCAAACATTACATGCAACAAGCTCTGATGCATTCTGTATGACTTGTCACAGCAACCATTCATTAAAAGATGAAGTGCTCGCTTCAGCCCACGGCGGCAATGAACATGGTTTCACTGTACAGTGTCAGGACTGCCATCTGCCACACAGTCCAATCAAGTATCTGATGAAAAAAATCGTGGTATCCAAGGACCTGTATGGTTTCCTGACTATCGACGGTTTCAACACTCAGGCATGGTTGGATGAACATCGTAAAGAACAGGCTGACAAAGCACTGGAATACTTCCGTGCGAATGATTCTGCTAACTGTCAGCACTGTCATACTCGTATTTATCAGAACCAGCCGGAATCCATGAAGAAGATTGCTGTAAGAATGCATACCATGAATTTCCAGAAAGAGCCTGATAAGCGTAAGACTTGTGTGGATTGCCACAAGGGCGTAGCTCACGTCTATCCTAAGGGCTAAGCGATTATTGCTCTTCATTGAAAGCCGGTGCAGCGCACCGGCTTTTTTTTATGTGGCGCCACCAACACTCTGTTATCTGCGATAAACAAGCCATAAAACTTTGTTGAACTCTGTGGTATCGTTGGCGCATTTATCGTTAATCAACAAACTAATTGTTGGATTTATGCACAATATTGCTCAACTCATTGCTCAGGAACTGGATGTTCGCGAGCAGCAGGTCGCAGCGACTATCACGCTGCTGGATGAAGGTGCTACGGTTCCGTTTATTGCCCGTTATCGTAAAGAAGTGACTGGTGGTTTGGATGATACCCAATTGCGAACGCTGTTCAGCCGTTTGGGCTATCTGCGAGAACTGAACGAGCGGCGAGAGGTCATCCTCAAGTCGATTGACGAACAAGGCAAGTTGACCCCCGAATTGGCCAAAGCACTTCATGACGCTGACACCAAGACGCGCCTCGAAGACCTCTACTTACCCTTCAAACCTAAGCGTCGTACCAAAGGCCAGATAGCCATCGAAGCGGGAATTGCACCATTGGCTGAACAGTTGCTGGCAGCGATTGGTGACGCCAGTGTTGAGCCTGAACGCGAGGCAGCCCAATACCTTAACGCTGACACCGGCTTTACTGATGAGAAGTCCGTGTTGGACGGTGCACGTTATATCCTGATGGAACGTTTTGCTGAAGATGCGGATTTGTTAGCTAAAGTACGCCATCATCTGGCAGAACATGCGTTACTGGAAAGCAAAGTGGTCAGTGGTAAAGAGCAGGAAGGTGCCAAATTCCGCGACTATTTCGCCCACGCCGAACCTATCAGCCAAGTTCCATCACATCGGGCGCTGGCGATGCTACGCGGTCGCAATGAAGGCGTGCTGGCGTTGGCGTTAAATGCCGATCCGGGGAGTGAAGCCAAAGAGGGCAGCTATTGCGAGCAGATCATCACTGACCATCTGGGTTGGCAACTGTCTGACACCGCAATTGATCGCTGGCTAAGAACCGTTGTGACCGCAACTTGGCGCATCAAAATTGCGCTGCAGATGGAAACTGAATTCATTGCCCAGATGCGTGAGGCTGCTGAAGCTGAGGCCATCAAGGTATTTGCGCGCAATCTTGGTGATCTGCTGATGGCACCGCCAGCGGGGGCCAAGGCAACGATGGGGCTCGATCCCGGATTGCGTACCGGCGTGAAAGTGGCGGTGGTAAACGATACCGGTAAGCTGGTGGCGCATACCACCATTTTCCCTCATGCACCGCAAAACCAATGGGATAAATCAGTTAGAACGCTGGCAACCCTGGTCAATATGCATCAGGTTGAACTGATTGCCATCGGTAACGGCACCGCTTCCAGAGAAACCGACAAACTGGCCGCAGATGTGATTGCGGCGGTTAAAGAGCAGCAACCAAGACTCACTAAAGTGGTGGTGAGTGAAGCGGGGGCTTCGGTTTATTCTGCGTCTGAGTTAGCGGCCAACGAGTTTCCAGATTTGGATGTCTCGCTACGCGGAGCTGTGTCCATTGCCCGACGATTGCAGGATCCGTTGGCCGAGTTGGTGAAGATTGAGCCTAAGTCCATTGGTGTGGGACAGTATCAGCATGATGTGAGTCAGAGTCAGTTGTCCACATCGCTAGAAGCCGTGGTGGAAGACTGTGTTAACAGTGTCGGCGTGGATGTCAATATGGCCTCGGTGCCACTGCTAAGTCAGGTGGCGGGGCTCAATCGCACGCTGGCAAAAAATATTGTTGATTACCGCGATGAAAATGGCCGTTTTAATGATCGTAAGACCTTATTAAAAGTACCACGGCTCGGGCCGAAGGCGTTTGAACAGGCGGCGGGCTTTCTACGAATTCACGGCGGTGATAATCCATTGGATGAATCTGCGGTGCACCCAGAAGCCTATATGCTGGTGGAAAATATCTCTCGCGCTAAAAATACACCGCTGACTCAGATGATAGGTAACTCCACGCTATTAGCGAGCTTGAACCCTGCCGATTTCATTACCGCGGAATTTGGTTTACCGACAATCACGGATATCCTGAAAGAGCTGGATAAACCCGGGCGTGATCCCCGCGGTGAATTCAAAACCGCACATTTTAAAGATGGGGTGGAAGCGATAACCGATCTGCAGCCCGAAATGGTGCTTGAAGGCGTAGTTACCAACGTGACCAATTTTGGCGCTTTTGTCGATATTGGGGTACATCAGGACGGATTGGTACACATCTCATCGCTTACGGATAAATTTGTCAGCGATCCCCATACCGTGGTGAAAGCTGGCGATGTGGTAAAAGTGAAAGTGCTGGATGTTGATGTTCCGCGCAAACGCATCAGTTTAACGATGCGGCTTGATGAAAAGCCTGAGCAGCCTAAGTCAGTGTCATCGAAACCTGCGACTAAAGCTACGGCTAAACCAGCGGCAGCTAGAACAGACACTAAGCACAGTAAACCACAACCTCATAACAAGCCGCAGGAAAAAACAAAACCGACGAATGCGGCTATGGGAAATGCGTTTGCGGAGGCATTTGCCAAGTTGAAGAAATAAGTAGCTATGATGAATAAACCGGGGATTACCCCGGGTTATTCATGGTTAGCTAGGCTTTTGCGTCAAGGCTTGCGGCGGATGCCGGCGATGTTTGCTGCCGGTAATAGTCACCGATGCGACTGCCGAGATCACGGTAGAAATCATCGGATTGTCCAGGCAGGGGATGTTGTTGCTTATCCTGTTGTTGGGCTGCCTGAGCCGTTGGTGTATTTACCGCGTTACGAATATCTTTTCTATCTAATGCGGGCTTAACCAGCATGGCGGCAAACAAGGATTTGCCTTGCTGTTTCTGTTCTTGAGAGTTTTGTTGCTGTTGCTGCTGGTTAGATTGCTGTTGCCGTTCATGCACTTGTGAGGCTAAACGCGCATTTTGCTGGGCGGTATCGGCCGTACGTTCGTTTTGTGGGTTAAAGGCGCGTTCTTCATGGCCCTTCGCTGGTTGCTGCGGCGGAATAACCGGAGGCCGTTGCTGCCCCTCAACCCTTGCGGCATCAGTCGCCGGGTTGCTGGTGGCAAGTGGAACTTGTGGGTAGTTAGAAACAAGTTGCATGGCAATTCCTTTCGGTTATTGCACAAATTGTAGGCAACTATTGTCCAGAATTAAACCCCTTTATTTGCAGCCAACTACGCAAATTGTATAAAAAATCCTCAGAATGCGAAATGAAAGGGGCATGAGACGCCTTCGGTAGGAGAATATCCTGCGATTGTGGCGTTTGCGGCAACAGGGTCGCTATCTTCCTCGGCACTAAACCGTCAAGTTTCCCCCAAAGTCTTAGCCACGGCAGCGTTATCAGTGATAGATCGCTGCGCAAGTCAACCTGTTGCAGCATGTTTAATCCCTGAGCCAAGGCCAAGGCATCGGGCTGCGGTTTTGATAAAACCAACTCTTTGATATGGCGAATATCATCCCGGGCAGTGGCGCTGCCCATGGCCTGCAGTGCTAGGAATCTTTCTACCGTCCGTTGTAAATCCTGCTGTAATTGCTCAGCAAACTGCTGCATTACCGCTGCAGCGATGCCAGGCCAAGGCGGTGTTGCTTGCGCCATAAAGCGGGGGGAGGATGCAATGGTGACTAAACCGCGTACTTGTTGTGGCCAACGCTGAGCGATACGGGTGGCGACTAGCCCGCCGAGCGACCAACCGAGCCAAATAGCGTTAGTTGGCAGCTGCTCGAACAGCCGCTCTGCCCAGTCATCCAGGGTTCCCGGCTGTGGTTGGCTGTCACCAAAACCCGGCAGATCAACACAGTAGCTTCTATACTGGGGAAGTTGCGCTACTGTAGGCAGAAAAATACTGCCATTGACGCCCCAACCATGCAGCCACACCAGTGGCTGGCCGTCTCCAGAAACGTGATAAAACAAGGAAGATGTCATGATTTACGGCCTGAATACAACACAGTGAATATCTTTGACTCATTAGTGGCAGGATGCCGCGCATTAATCGCCAGTTTACCTAATCGTTGTCTGTTGTGTCATCAACAGCTGTGTCCGCCTGGGTCCGGTATCTGTAAAACTTGTCTGCAAGCCTGTCTTTATCCCTGCCCAGTTTGTCTCGGGTGTGGCCGACCGCTGCAAACGTTACAACGTTATTGCGGCGATTGCTTAACATCGCAGCCCGTACCCGTGGTCGCGCCAGCGAGTTACCACTCGCTGCTGGGGCCTTTAATTCCTAGGATAAAATATCAGGCGCAATTTACTGCATTACCCCCCTTGGTACGGGCTTTGGCAGATAGCGTATCAACGTTGGTTTCCCATAACATTATTGCGTTACCCCAGGTGCTACTACCGGTGCCTTTGCATCCGCAAAGAATACGCGAACGAGGCTTCAATCAAGCGTGGATGATTGCCAATATGCTGGGGCAACAACTACAGCTGCCGGTGGACGATAGTCTATTGCAGCGAGTGGTGGCAACCGTGCCGCAGGCTGGACTGGATGGTCAAGCGCGCCGGCGTAATCTGCGCGGCGCTTTTGTACTGAAAGCGGCACTGCCTTATCAACGTATCGCCTTAATTGATGATGTGGTCACCACCGGCACCACGGTTGACGAAATTGCCAGGACACTAGCGCCCTGGACGCCAGATCTGCAGGTGTGGTGTCTGGCTCGGGCAGAAGCTCCTGGAATGTGATCAAGATGCCAGGATAGTTCAAAGCTCAACGGGAAAAATAAAACCTGAGATTAAAGGGACTACAAAGCCAGCGTTATCAGGAGTATCATTAGCCTAATTCTTACCAATTCACTCAGGTTTATCCTGACGGAGCAGGTTTTTCATGATTAGTATTTCCGAATCAGCACAGGCCCACTTTGTCAAACTGTTGGCTGACCAACCGCAAGGTACCAACATCCGCGTATTTGTTATCAGCCCTGGTACCGCCCAAGCTGAGTGTGGCGTGTCTTACTGCCCACCAGACGCGATTGAAAGCGATGATATTGAACTGGAGTTCAATGGTTTTAAAGCCATGGTGGATGAAAAAAGCGCGCCATTTTTGGAAGATGCGAGTATCGACCTAGTGACCGATCAGCTCGGTTCGCAGCTAACGCTGAAAGCGCCAAATGCTAAGATGCGTAAAGTGGCAGACGATGCGCCACTACGTGATCGGGTGGAATATCTGATCCAATCTGAAATCAATCCACAATTAGCCAGCCATGGTGGTCATATCATGCTGGTGGAGATCACCGATGATGGTATTGCAGTGTTGCAATTCGGCGGCGGTTGTAATGGATGTTCTATGGTCGATGTTACCCTGAAAGATGGTATCGAAACTCAGATGCTGGAACGTTTCTCTGGCGAGTTGACTGGGGTTCAGGATGTGACTGAACATCAACACGGCTCACACTCATACCAGTAAAAGTTGGGTTTCGTGGAGAATGGTGCCTGATGGCACCATTTTTTTGGGTGATGCTAAGTTAGGCTCGCTGTGACATGGCTTTTACCGCGAGTAAAGTGATTGCGGTTAAGCCAATAGTGGCCGCCCAGTGTCAGGCTGCGTGCTAACATAAAACAGCTGAGCGCCGCCCATAATCCATGATTGCCGAATGGCTGTAATAACCACCATACTGGCAAAAAACAGCCCAGCGTAGCCACCAGCATACTGTTGCGCATCACCGCCCCATTGGCGGCACCTATGTAGACACCGTCAAACAGATAGCAGCCGAACGCCAACAAGGGCATTAGGGCTAACCAGGGCAGATAGTTGTCTGCCGTTTCTCGCACGCTGCTGATATCTGTTAGTAGCCCTATCAACGGTTGCCCTGCCGCAAAAAACAGCACACAAAAACCGCATGCTGCCAGTAGCGACCAACTAAATGCCAGTGTTACTGCAGCTTTCACTGCTTGGTCTTGCCCTTTACCACAGGCTTGGCCTACTTCTGCTTCAGCATAATAGGCAATGCCATCTAACGCGTAGGCGATCAGTAACAGCAGATTCAGTAATACCGCATTGGCGGCAACTGTTTGGTCACTGATGCCAGCGCCTTTGAATGTCATAAAAGCAAAGGTGCCTTGCAAACATAAGCTGCGGATAAAGATATCGCGGTTGAGCTTTAACAATTGCATGAAGCCTTGCAGGTGCAACTGTTCTAATAAGGTGTTGAGTTTGACTACTGGCATCAGTCGGAACTCTTTTAGTACCACATAAAGAGCCACCGCACAGGCAATGATATCCGCCGCGACTGATGCCAGCGCCGCACCAGCGACGCCGAGATCTAGGCCAAGAACCAGCCACAGATCCAAAAAAATATTGGCAATATTGGCGATAATCAGCTGCCACATGGCGGCTCTTGGTCGTTGTCGCCCCAGTAGCCAACCCAACAACACCAAGTTGAGCAGTGCAAAGGGTGCAGACCAGATGCGGATCAAAAAGTAACTTTTGGCCTGGGTTACCACTTCAGTGCTAGCGTTGTTCAGATAATCCGCCACTGCCCAAATCGGGTTTTGCAGTAACAACAGCACAATACCTAAGCTAAGTGCCAGTAAACCAGATTGCAGTAGCAGCAGTTGTTGTTTGCTGCTGTCAGCTGCCCCGAAGGCCTGCGCTGTCAATCCGGTGGTTGCCATGCGCAGAAATCCCAACAACCAGAACAGCAATGTTATAATAGTGGACCCAAGTGCCACACCGCCGAGAAACCAGGCATTGCTTAGGTGACCAATGACGGCGGTATCCACCAGCCCCAACAAGGGAACGGTGATATTGGACAGGATCATGGGTAGTGCCAACGCCCACAAGCGTTGGTTTTTTTGCCGGTCAAACGGGCTGAAGCTCATAACTCTCCGGAGGTTGGTAATGTTGTGTGGTTTACGTGTGTTATTCACTCTGGCATTGCTGCTGACAACACAGTGCAGTTGGGCGGCAATTATTTTACAGTACCACCATGTCTCTGAAACTACACCTAAAGTGACCAGTGTAACGCCGGCACAATTCAAGCAGCAGATGCAATATCTCGCAGACAATGACTTTCGTGTTGTGCCGTTAGCTGATGTCGTGCAAGCAATAAAAAGCAAGCAGGAACTACCGGCAAAAACGGTCGCCATTACCTTTGATGACGGCTACCGCAGCATTTTTGAAACAGCACGTCCTATCCTCAAGTCGTTTGGTTTCCCCTACACGCTATTTGTATCTGTTACGCCAACGGCCAAAGGTTACAGTGAAATGATGAGTTGGCAGCAGCTACGGCAGCTAGCCGACGATGGTGTAACGATTGCCAATCACAGTTATGGGCATGAACATCTGATCCGTAAACTGGCAGGTGAAACGGAAGCGCAATGGTTGGCGCGGGTGAAGCAGAACCTGCTGGACACCGAAGCCGAGTTACTCGCCAAAACCGGACAGGATGTGAAAATGCTGGCATATCCGTATGGTGAATATAACGCTGCACTACAGCAGTTATTGTCAGAATTGGGGTATGTTGGCTTTGGTCAACAATCTGGTGCCGCTGGTCCCTATTCATCGCTAACGGCATTACCTCGGTTCCCGGTCGCGGGCGTATACGCCAATATGGCGTCACTGCAGGTCAAACTGCAAGCACGCAATATGCCGGTGATCAGCAGTTTCCCCACTGATCCAGAACTCCGTGATGGCCGTTGGCGGCCGACATTACAGGTGACGTTGGATATGCAGGATATTAACCCGGCGCAGCTGCTTTGTTACTTACCGGGTCAGGACGCGGTAAAGCCCGAATGGACCAGTAATGACAGCTTCCAGATCCAGGCGGATAAGCCGCTGCCAGCGGGGCGCTCTCGTTACAACTGCACCGTCCCGAGCAAGCATGGCAGTGGTTTTTATTGGTTTTCTCAGGCGTGGGTGCGTCCAGATGATCGAGGACAATGGCTGGTTGAATAATGGCGTGTCTGATTAGCCATGCAGAGAGTAATCAGAGTAAGTTGCCGCAATTATCGGAAAAGCGTCATAAAACCGAGATAGTATCGAGGCTTAGTACTTGCTCCGTGCCATGAGTTTTAGGCATCATATGCGGATCATAATATTCCGCTAATAAATGGCCTTTAAGCTTATCAGTGGAAGCGCAGATACCCGCAATGAGGGTCAGGAGCAACTTTTTGATTTCAGTAGTAATACCGGCCAAAGATGAAGCAGGCAATATTGGGCCGCTGATGGATGAAATTTGTCAGTCACTGCAGGGCTTGACTGAATTTGAGATCCTGGTGGTGGATGATGGCAGCAGTGACGGCACTGCTCAGGAAGTGATTGACACCGCCAATAAAAATGGTTGTCTTGCCAAGGCAATTGTTCATCGCCATAGCACCGGTCAGAGCACTGCAGTTTGCACCGGTGTGCGTCATGCGTCCGGTAAGTACATTGTTACTCTGGATGCAGACGGGCAAAACGATCCGGCTGATATTCCCGCAATGTTAAAGTTAACAGAACGTATTACTGCTGAGCATTTCTGTATTGCCGGTTATCGCAAAAATCGTAAAGACACCGCTTGGAAGCGTTTTCAATCGCGCTTTGCCAATAAAGTCCGCGATGCCATGCTGCATGATGGCGTCCCAGACACTGGCTGCGGCTTGAAGCTGTTCCCTCGTGAGACCTTTTTACGGCTACCTTATTTCAACCATATGCATCGCTATATCCCGGCGTTAGTGCGACGTTTGGGCGGTGAGGTATTCATTTCGGTGGTGAATCACCGAGATCGTGGTGTCGGCGTGTCTAAATATACGGCATGGAACCGGATGTGGGTCGGCATTGTTGACATCCTTGGCGTCATGTGGCTGATCCGTCGTGCCAAAATTGCGGAGATAGAACGCGTTGACACCAACCAGTCATAATGGTCTCAAACGCTTGGCAAAAGCCGGCGTTGTCGTACTTATCTTGTTGTTGCTGACTTGGGCCGTAAAAGAAGGCTGGTTTGAGCACCTCACTGACAGTAATTGGGTTGCTCGCTTTGTAAAATCTCATGGCCTTTATGGCTGGGGATTATTGTTGGTCGCCGGTGGCTTATTTACTGCGGTGGGTGGGCCTCGGCAGGTGATTGCCTTTGTATTTGGCTTCGCTATCGGTGGCTGGCAAGGCGCATTGTACTCAACATTAGCCGCATTAGTGGGTTGTGTTATGAGTTTTTATGTGGCGCGCCTGACTTTTCGCACGAGTTTGCAAAAACGCTTTGGGCGTAAACTGCTGAAGTTTGAAGCGTTGGTTATCCGCAATACTTGGCTTAAAGTTCTGATGATCCGATTATTGCCGGTGGGTAGTAACCTGTTAACCAATCTGTTTGCTGGCGCCACCCATGTCCCCGCACGCGGTTTTTTGCTGGGAAGTGCCATAGGTTATCTGCCGCAGATGTTGATATTTGCTTATGCCGGAGCCGGACTTGGTCTGTCTGATCATGTGCAATTGATCATCAGTATCGCACTGTTTTTGATTTCCAGCATTATCGGCGCTTACCTGTATCGCAGTCGCTTGCAGCGGCAGGTGGACGAACTGATTTCCGAAGATGAAGAGACCGCGCAATGAATTTCCTGTTAAAACCGTTTGATTCGGATGATTATCGCCGAGTGTTCTGGGCATTGTTCTGGCTGACACTGGTGGTGATGTTGTTGGGCATTGGTTTCCGCTCTCCCTGGCCTGCAGATGAACCAAGATTTGTGGAAGCCGCGCGTGAGATGGTCTCCAACGGGCAGTGGCTGTTCCCTAGCCGTGGCGGTGAATTCTATCCTGATAAACCACCAGTGTTCATGTGGGCGATTGCGCTGTGCTATCTACTCCTTGGCAATCTCAAACTGGCATTTCTACTACCCAATGCATTGTGTGGCTTATTAACCGTGATGTTGGTGTTTGATCTCGGGGCCAGACTGTGGAATGTGCGTACCGGTCGCAACGCCGCCTTATTGCTGATGTTGGTGCCGCAATTTCTGGTGCAAACTAAAAATGCCCAAATAGATGCGATGGTGATGTGCTGGATCACGGTCGGTTGTTATGGGTTAGTTCGCCATTTTATGGTGGGGCCAAACTGGCGCTGGTATTTTGTCTCTTGGGCATTTATGGGGCTCGGTGTCATTACCAAAGGCGTGGGTTTTCTACCGCTGTTGATGTTGATACCGCTGGCTGTTTACGCTTGGCGTCAGAAGCTGTATTTGCCGAGCTGGAAATGGAAGGCCGCACTTGGGCCATTAGTGATGCTGGCGGTCATCGCCGCTTGGCTAGTGCCTATGGTATTGACGGTGTTACACAATGGCTCTCCAGAGTACACCGCCTATATGAATAATATTCTGTTCAAGCAAACTGGTCACCGTTATGCCAATGCTTGGCATCACATCAAACCGTGGTACTTCTTTATTGTTAGCGTTATCCCTTGGTTGTGGTTCCCGTTGCCCTTTTTGGCAATTGCACACTGGAAAACATTTGTCTCACGCCTAAAGTCAGATCCGCAAATTGCTATTCTGTTGCTGTGGGTCGCGTTGGTGATAGTGTTTTTCAGTATCAGCCCTGGTAAGCGTAATCTGTATATTCTACCGGCCTTACCTATGGCGTCGTTGGCGATAGCTGCTGCGTTACAGGGGGTTGGTCAGCGGCGTTGGTTTGAATGGTTAGTGACTGGTCTGATGTGGCTGGTCACCGTAGTGACTTTAGTACTTGGTGGCTTGGCGGTAGCAGAATCACCATGGTTACTGGACAAGCTTGCCGACTACACCGACAACCTCGCGCGGTTCGGATACTTTCTGCTGAGCATGGGGTTGCTGTTTGCTCTGGTATTACTGGTAACTCGTCGCTCATTTTCATTGATACGAGCTGGCGTAATGACCTTTATTGGATGGGTGCTGTATGCCAGTTGGGGCTACCTGTTACTGGATTCCGTAAGAACGCCCAAAGCGGTATTGCAGCATACCGCCGAGGTGATTGGGACGGATGCCCAACTTGGGCTTATCCATTTCAAGGAACAATTTATTCTGTTTTCGCCGCTGGATATCACCCATTTCAGCTATCTGGCTCCGGTTGCAGAGCAGGAGCGTAATGCTTGGCGGTGGATGCAGCAGGGGACTCAGCACTACCTGTTGGTACCTGGTGGTGATAAGTTGCAATGCTTTGATATGAGCAAAGGTCGCAACATGGGAACCGCTCACCGAGAAGATTGGTATCTGTTAGGACCTGATGCTATGAATGCGAGTTGTCCTGAGCCGGAACAGGTAGAGGTTTATCATACCGAGCGTCCGGGACAATGGATGCGTGAATAGTGAAATGCACATAATAAAAAACGCAGCATAAGCTGCGTTTTTTATTGCCAGTATGGAATAGGGCAGGAGGTTAGTGAACGGCTTGCAGTTTGGGAAGTGAGTCAGTCGTTTCTGTGCTAGCGTTGGTCTCCAGTACAAAACCCATGGCGCGCGCACTTTTCGCCACCAATTGCAACCGACGTTTGTCTTTATGATCTAACTGTTCGACCCAACTGATCACGGCACTAGAGGTGCCACTAGTCAGTGCTTTCTCCATTGCCCACAACGCTTCAACTTCATCGCGGGCGCGTACTTGCAACACTCTGTCCATTCTCACGCCGGCACGAGCTAGCAACGCTTTGTAACCTATGTTGTTTTCTGGATTAATCAATACAATCCAGCGGCCTTGTTGGCTCAGTTGGGCCAATTGTGCACTCAACTGCTGTAGTTCCTGTCGTCCCAAAGTGCGCGTTGCTAGATTGGATATGCCAGTACGTTGCCACGGGGTACTTGTTGCATATACGGTTTCCTGCCATAGCCCTGGATGGCTGGGAGCATTACCCATCAGTATACTCATAGCCAATCTCCATTACGGATGACACCTACGGCCAGACCTTCAATGGTCAATGGCTGTTGTGTAAGATCCACTCTGATCGGCTGATAATCGTCATTTTCAGGGTGTAAAAGTACAATATTACCTTTCTTTTCAAAGCGTTTTACTGTGACATCGTCTTCGACTCTGGCCACCACCACTTGGCCATTACGGGCATCTTGTACTTTGTGTACTGCCAGCAAATCGCCTTCTAGAATGCCAATGTTCTTCATACTGTCACCCCGAACGCGTAGCAGAAAATCTGCACTGGGATGAAACATAGCCGGATCTACCTGATAGTACTGCTCGACATGTTCTTGCGCGAGAATGGGCTCGCCTGCAGCCACTTGGCCGATCAACGGTAATCCCAGTTCTTCTGTATTGTCTTCGTCCATTGGCAAACGAATACCGCGTGATGTGCCCGGCATAATTTCAATGCAGCCTTTTTTGGCTAACGCCTTCAGATGTTCTTCGGCGGCGTTTGCACTTTTGAAGCCAAGCCGACTAGCAATTTCAGCACGGGTTGGTGGCATGCCAGTTTCGGCAATATTGTTCTTAATCAGCTCCAGGATTTGCGCCTGTCGTGGTGTCAGCGGTCTCATGTCGATTCCTGTTTTTCCATACAGTAACTGTTAGTATATACAGTATTTTGGGTAGCGCAAGTATTAACCAGTTATCAGACTGTTGGCTAAGGGTTGGTTTATTCTGGTATTCTACAACGCTATTGACTGAGGTTTAGATTCTATACAAACGATGTCCAAACAAGACTCTCTCTGGCGTACATCTCTGCGTTGGTTGCAGCGGCAACTGGTGCACTCAGTGGTTGTACCGCAGGATCCATTCACTGATCTGAATCTGGATCCATCAAAGCCCATGGCTTATGTGATGAAAACGGAATCGCAAAGCGATATTGCCGCACTGGCGGACGTTACCGATAAGCTGGGCTTGCCTAGTCCTTACGAACCCATGCAAGTGGCTGACGTGCAACTACCTCGAGTTGTGTGTCTGGAAGGTGCCAAACCACTGCTGGGGGCCCGTAAAGATGATATGCCATTTCTCAACAGCTTCACGCTGCTGCTGAATTTACACCAGGCTGATACTTCGCTGGACATTCAGTTGGTCCCCGTAAGTTTGTACTGGGGGCGAACACCCGGTAAAGAAGATGATTCTATGCGCGCCGCCGTTTTTGAGCGGGAGAGTCCGACCTGGTTACGCAAATTTCTGATGATTCTGTTTTTGGGGCGCGACAACTTTGTGCAGTTTTCCAATGCGGTGTCCCTACGTTGGATGGCCGACCAGCATGGTACTGACAAAGCGATAGCACATAAGTTGTCACGGGTGGCGAGAGTTCATTTCAGTCGTCAGCGAAAAGTGATGACAGGGCCGGTTCTCCCTAATCGGCAGGCATTATTTGCGGATCTATTACAGTCAGCCCATCTGACCGAAGCGATTCAGGAAGAAGCCAGCAGTAAGAAAATTCCAGAGGCGGAAGCCCGCGCGCAAGCGGAGGCCTATCTAGAAGAGATCGCGGCCGACTACTCAGATGGTCTGATCCGCATTTCCAAGCGGTTACTGACACTGCTGTGGCACAAGCTGTATCGTGGTATCTCGATTCGCGGTGCTGAGCATGTGCGGCAGTTGCATCATGATGGTCATGAAATCGTTTATGTGCCGTGCCATCGTAGCCATATGGACTATTTGTTGCTGTCCTATCTATTGTATTTCGAAGGCATGGTGCCACCGCACATCGCCGCGGGTATCAATCTTAATTTTTGGCCAGCAGGGCCATTGTTCCGCCGTGGTGGCGCGTTTTTTATTCGTCGCAGCTTTAATGGTAATAAATTGTATACCGCGGTGTTTAAGGAATATCTCGATCAGCTGTTCGCCAAAGGTTATTCCGTGGAGTATTTCACCGAAGGTGGTCGTTCTCGCACTGGCCGGCTGCTGTCGCCCAAGACCGGTATGTTAGCGATGACAGTGAACTCGGTGCTGCGGGGGATTGACCGGCCAGTAACCTTGGTGCCGGTATATCTGGGGTATGACCATGTGATGGAAGTGGCGACCTATCTTAAGGAACTCAGTGGCCGTAAAA
Organism: Shewanella sp. 4t3-1-2LB; assembly: GCF_017368415.1. NCBI lineage: Bacteria > Pseudomonadati > Pseudomonadota > Gammaproteobacteria > Alteromonadales > Shewanellaceae > Shewanella > Shewanella sp. 4t3-1-2LB. The sequence goes on along the minus strand of NZ_JAFNJD010000029.1, from coordinate 25,663 downwards.
AACAGAAAGAATCGGTATGGCAAGTGCTCGGCGCGGTGCGCAAGCTGGGGAACTTTGGCCGGGTCTATGTGAATTTTGGTGAGCCAATTAATCTACAGAACTTCCTCTCTACATATGCGCCCGGTTGGCGTGAAAGCGTGACACAGGATCTAGAGCAGAAACCCGTCTGGCTAACTCCCGCAGTAAACAATCTGGCGACCAGCGTCATGACTCATATTAACGATGCGGCAGCGGCTACCGCTGTGTCATTGATCAGTCTGGTGCTGTTGTCGACCAAACAACACGCATTGGAACGGCAGCAATTGGAAAAACAGCTGGATTTTTATCTGGATCTGTTACATCAAGTGCCGTACACAAATTTTGCTTCTGTGGCCGAGGGTGACGGTCGCGAGCTATTGCGGCAGGGGATAGAACTCAACAAGTTTTGTCTGGATAACGACGGCTTGGGCGATATTGTTTCCATTGATGAAAAAGTCGCTATTACCATGACCTACTACCGCAACAATGTGCTGCATCTGTTTGCCGTGCCCGCATTACTGGCGAGCTGCTTGTTGAATCTGGAACACTGCAATCGTGAACAACTCTCAACCGTGGTGGCAAAGTTCTATGCGCTGCTGCAGGCAGAGCTGTTTATGGGGCAAAGAACATTGACGGCTTATATAGAACAGATGCTGCAACGGTTTGAACATGCGGGTTATATCTCGCCAGAATTAGTGGTTAGCCAGAGCGGCGTGAATGCCTTAGGGCTGCTGGCGGAAACCATGAGTGAAACTTTGCAGCGTTATGCCATTATTTTTAACCTGTTATCAGCACGTCCAGACATTGAGCGCGGCGATCTGGAAAGTGAAAGTCATTTGCTGGCCAGTCGTTTGGGCGCTTTGCACGGTATTACCGCGCCTGAATTTTACGATAAAAAATTATATGCCATTCTCAGTATCCGTTTGAAGGAACTGGGGTATTTGTGCGGTTCTGACAATCAATCGGCTATTCATCAGATGCGAGATTACAGCAATCTGCTGCTGCGGCCGGAGATCCGTCAAACCATAGAAGATAGTATCCAGAGCAGACAGGAGTCTTGATGAACACAAAGGATGTCAGCGGCAAAGCTCCCTCGTTGCTCGGTGGGGCAATGATCATCGCCGGTACGACTGTTGGTGCCGGTATGTTCTCGCTGCCGGTTGTCAGCGCGGGTATGTGGTTTGGCTATTCGGTGCTGATGCTGTTGGTGGTGTGGTTCTGCATGTTGATGTCGGGACTGTTGTTGCTGGAAACTAACCTGCATTTCGAACCGGGGGCCAGTTTCGATACGCTGACGCGAAAAACCCTCGGGCAGTTTTGGCGGGTAGTCAACGGTGCCTCAATCGCTTTTGTGCTCTATATCCTCACGTATGCCTATATCAGTGGTGGTGGCTCCATCGTCAATCATTATCTGGCGGGGGCCGATGTCAGCTTACCGCAAAGTGCTGCCGCGCTGTTGTTTGCATTGGTACTGGCCGTCATTGTTTTTATCAGTACCAAAGCGGTAGACCGGGTTACGTCGATTATGATTGGTGGCATGGTGATCAGCTTCTTGCTGGCCATCGGTCACCTGTTTAGCGGCGTGGACAGCGTAAAATTGTGGCAACCTGATGGACCGCAACAGTTTACCCCTTACATCTGGGCCGCCATTCCATTCGGTCTTGCCAGTTTTGGTTATCATGGCAATGTCCCATCGTTGGTCAAATACTATGGGCATCGCCCAGCATTGATTGTCAAAGCATTGTTTATTGGTACTTTTGTCGCTTTGGTTATCTATCTCGGCTGGTTGGTTGCAACCATGGGCAACCTGTCACGCAGCAATTTCAGTGAGATCATTGCGCAGGGGGGCAATATGGGGGTGCTGGTGGAAGCGTTGGGGAAAACCATGCCTTCCAGTTTATTGGACTCCCTGCTAACACTGTTTGCCAACCTAGCAGTCGCTTCCTCTTTTCTAGGGGTTACCTTGGGGTTGTTTGACTATGTCGCGGATCTATTTGGTTTTGATGATAGCCATAATGGCCGAATCAAAACCGCGGCCGTCACTTTCTTGCCGCCTGCCATTATGGGGGTGTTGTTTCCCAACGGTTTTTTGGTGGCGATTGGTTTTGCTGCATTGGCTGCAACGATCTGGGCGGTGATTGTGCCAGCACTGATGGCCTATCGTTCGCGGCAGATGTTTGCTGAGGCAAAACGCTTCCAAGTGCCTGGCGGCACGCCGCTGATAGCACTGGTGATAGCGTTTGGTGTCCTCACCGCCGTGTGCCATCTATTGGCTCTGGCCGATATTTTGCCGCAATTTCGGGGATAATTTGAGCGGTTGTTTGCCGTGACAGTCAGAGCCACTGCAAGCTGCTTGACTTTACTTCTAAAGTCAGTAATTTATGGTGCCACTGCTGAGGCAGTCATATCTTCTGCGGGTGTAGTTCAATGGTAGAACGGCAGCTTCCCAAGCTGCATACGAGGGTTCGATTCCCTTCACCCGCTCCATACATCTTATTAAAATCAACACGTTATCATAGGATGAAATTCAGATTTAGTCATTTTTTAGTCATAAGCTAGTCATTGGTCTGCTTTTAAAACACCTCTAAAGGTATAGGTGTCCTCTCAAATTTGTTCCAATTTCTTATCTATCGAGAGTATTCATCCCGCAGCGCTATCAATATGCCCGTGTCGAAGCATTAAATTGTTATCATCAGGTAAAGTTAATTTCTGTGATGTTGCTTTATGACGTTAAGTGATTAGTGGAATTTTAAGATTAGGGGATATATGGAATTTACAGGAACCTTTAAAAGGAAGTTTGAAGCCCTTCTTGAAGAGTTTGGTAGAACGCATCTGTTGTGGTGTGAAGACCACAAAGCCTATTTTGAGGAGACTAGGCAAGACGGCTTAATTTTTTCGACAATAGATGCACCAGAGGACATGAGGGAAGATATTGCTACTAGACGTAAAAACGATGAACCGCATGTACCTCAGCTCTATGGGACGAAGTTAACCGAGAGCTTAATTGCTGGCTTATCTGAGATACTTCATAAAACGAATGATATTAAGTGTCTTGATTGGGAATTGAACACAATAGTTAAGGATTGTGCTTACGAGCTTATAAATACTCATTTTCTCGACAAGAGCACCGAGGGGGAGGATTACTTCAAAAAGCTTTCGGTTATTTTCGAAAAGAGGCTACATGTCTTTAAAACAGGTTTTAAGCGATTTCGTTTTCAGTTCCCTGTAAAAGCCTTTCAGGGGGCTAGAGAGATGAGACTCACTAAAAACATTCAGATGATATCTATCGACCCAAACGAGTTAGTTAATCAAGAGCTAGAGAGTTACAAAAGGACAAGGTTATTTGGGTGTAATTTTTACATTGAGGTTACTGTTCCCTGCAAATGCAGTCTTGAGCTTTCAAAGACATTAGCTAAGAGGTCTATGCTAGCTATGTGCAACTCCCTAAAGCTATTGTCTGCAGGTTTGTTTGGCGGTGGTGTACCGATAATTTCGTCCATAGATACTGGATTTCATATGTTCGATTTTTATAGGTTTGGTGAGGTTGGTGGTCAACTTGATAGTTCTAGGACAACGACCTTCCTTGACCGTAAAATTGAGGAGTTTTGGGACGAACTGGCAAAAAGTAAAGATGACCCCAATCTAGTGTTTCACGTTGTCCTGAATATTCCTGAATTGCTACTTATCCCTAACTTTAAGGAGGCCAATGTCTTAGAGTTGATTGAACGTTCATTGATTTGGTTTGGAGATTCTGTTTCTGAAAGCAATGAACTGCAACGAATCCAGAAAATTGTTACCTCTATAGAGACATTAGTAAATTTCAAAGAACATGACACTACAGAGACATTTAAGTCTCGTGTAAAGGACTTGAATCTGGCACAACCTAGCATAGATGGGGATGTATATGCCTATTCAGGCCTGTTGTATGGCGCTCGTTCTGATATTGTGCATGGTGAGCCATTCAAAAATACTTTGAATTTTGACTATGTAAGGTTGTGTTCTGGAACCTTGATAAATGCCATCTGTTACTTCAGTTTATTTGGTCTAACGGCTACTGGCTTTAAGAACAAACTTCCAGCGTTTATTGATGATATTAAAAACCGAATACCATAAGTGCCTTGAAAGGAAGCTTGAGTATTTAGCGCGTTACCCATTCGTTGTGAGTCGAAATTTGAGAATTTTAAAATCCCACCGAAAAAGCATGTGATGGTATCGAAAAACATTAGCTTAATGACTCCAGTGTTGTTCGTTCAAAAGTAGTATCAATAATCACTAAAGTAGATTTTACGATACCAGTTACTGATGATGCAGTGTTAAATGATCCTAAATGGGGTGAAGGGTTTATATAGAAAGGGGCTTTTTGTAGCGTGAGTACTTCGAAACAGACTTTAGAAACCCAAGTTCTGGCAGTTGGAAGCCGAGTGATTCTCGTTACTTGCTCCAATTCAATTCGTTTTTTCCGTTAACGCTATTCATCAATCCGTCACGTGCACTGTTGCTATCTTCTGCTTTAATAAAAGCTCAGCGGCGAGAATCAGGACGGCAACGATGAAAATCACAAAGTATCAACATGGGCAACCTTGCTGGAGTGAGTTGGCCAGCAGTAATAGCGAGCAGGCGAAGCATTTTTACCAGCAGTTATTTGGCTGGGATTATCTGGATATGCCGCTGCCGGAAGGATGTTACTCCATGAGTCGCTTGCATGGTGATGATATCGGCGCCATTTATCCGTTAGCACCGCAACAACAGCATATGCCCAGTCACTGGACCTGCTATTTTGCTGTTGATGATGTGGATGCAACCATCAACGCTGTGCAAATGGCTGGTGGTCAGTTACTGATAGGGCCTCATGATGTTGCTGATGCTGGCCGTATGGCTCTGTTTGCTGATCCAGAGGGCGTCAGCTTCGCAGTCTGGCAGGCCGGGGCTCATCCGGGCGCGAAGCGCTTTGATGAGGTTAACAGTTTATGCTGGGTTGAGTTGGCTTGCTGTAGTGCCAAAACGGCACGGGATTTTTATCCTCAGATCTTTGGTTGGCAGGTTAGGATCAGCAGTAATCCAGACTTTGACTATACCGAATGGCAATTGGGCGATGCTAGTCTTGGTGGCATGATGCAGATGGATGAACAATGGGGCGATACCCCACCCCACTGGATGCTGTATTTTGCGGTGGAGGACTGTGATGCGACGGCGGCACAGGCGGTAGCGCTGGGAGGCGACGTTTGTGTGCCTCCCACTGACATTCCCGAAGTAGGGCGTTTTGCCGTACTTAAAGATTGCACTGGTGCGGTATTTTCTGTAATCCGCTTGTCGCCAGTGCTTTAAGGCCGGTCAATACGGAATTTGCGGCCACAATTACCGGGACGCACCGTTGCCGCTTGTTGCAATAGCTGGGGCAACGTTGCGCCATCAGCAATGGTCGCTGGCAATGACAGGCGAATTTCGGTGAGCATATCCTTATCGCATTTTAATGTCAGTTTATGTTCACTACCTTCGCCAAATGCCCGTTTCCAAGCATGCAGAAAATCCTGCTTTTTCACTGTACCGCCCAAATGCGCATTGATGAAACTCACTATCGGTGCCGCATCATTAACCTGTCCGGCCAGGCGAATTGCCAACTGGTAGTAGTTGTCTGGCTGCGTGTCGCGACAACTACCATGTTTCCACCATTCGTGTCGCTCCAGACAACTACCAAACGCATAGCTTGGCATCAGTTGTTTCAGCGCGGTGGATGTCTGTTCGGTTAACTGCAGCGCCGGATAATCACAAAAATTACGGGGTTGCTGTTTCACATCGCCACAGTAGCCATAATTGCTGCCACAGCTGCTTTTGTTAGGCCACAGGCCGTGCAGGGTAAAGTGTCCTGCGGCATAACTTTTACGATCTAGGGTTTTGCATTCTGGTTTATTGCTACCACGTAACTCGCAAAAAGCGCTTTGCCAAGAGAGTGCCAGCACTTGGCCGTCAAAACTCTGTTGCAAGTCGCAGCTACCGTTTGTTGCTATAGCTTCGGGGGCCGGGGTTGTCAGATGACCGCATTCTGCGGCTATCCAGCGCAGTGGTGCCTGTGGTTCCGTCGTAGTCACTCGGAACCAGTGGGGGTTGGGAGTCCCCAGCACCTCTTTAACCACAAACGCCTGTCCTGGGGTGCTGCGCAGGTTACCCGGATTGGTGTGTTTATTTTTGGATTGATATAACGGACAGGAACGGTCGGCCACAAATGTCCCGTCATCGACAGGGGCCGCCAGACTGCTGTGGCTGAAAGTAAACAGCAGGATAATTCCCAATATTGTTTTAACCATGCCGCCCAGATTAAAACGATATTCAGTGCTTGGCATTCGTGAAATCCTGATTTCAAGTAACTGATAAAGCCAATTAATATTTTGATTTGCCTTAAATTTATAACTCCGTAAACAGCGGGCACTGATTTTACGGTAACGGTATTTCGGTGGTTCTGATAGCGGGCGCAATCTTGGTCTTGCGGCGTTACTGAAAGCAGTCGCTGCAGATTGCGCTGTAGTTACGGCATCACTCCTCTTCGGCTGTAAAAGGTTGATACTGAATGGCATTGATATACCACTCTTTGAGCCCAGACGGTGTCTGAACTCTTACCTCGTCATCCACCTGTTTGCCAATTAACGCTCGAGCCATTGGCGAATCAATGGTGATGTAACCTTTCTTGGTATCAATCTCGTCTTTACCTACAATGCGGTATCTGACTACAGTTCCTTCATCGTTTTCCAGCTCTACCCAGGCACCGAAATATACCTTTCCTTCCTGCTTCGGGGAGTAGTCCACAATACTCAGTTCATCAAGACGTTTGGCCAAGTACCGCACCCGGCGATCAATCTGCCGTAATAAACGCTTGTTATAGGTGTAATCAGCATTTTCAGAACGATCGCCTTGCGCGGCAGCTTCTTGAACTTTCAGGGTAATTTCTGGACGATATTGCTTCCAGAGGTATTTCAGTTCCCGGTCAAGAGCTTCCCATCCCTTACGGGTGATAAGAGGTGCATTGTTCATTGAGGTAACTTTTTGTGCTCCCGCTAATTCATTGTCGCGATGATGGTATTTTCTGGACTGAAGCCAGCATAAAAATAATCGCCCAACTGCAGTTCAATGCCGGTAAGTGTATCGTTAGTCACCGACGCGTACACCTTCTCACCATTACCAATATCCAGCGTGATTTCACTTTTGTCGTCATTGCGCTTGATATCCAGTAGCTGTCCTTGCAGACAATTGCCATGAGTCACGGCGTGTTTATGGATCAACACCGCTGGGGCTTTTACAAGTAACAACACTTTTTTACCTGGTTGCAATCCCAGACGATCAGTGCTGGCATGGGTGATAGCGGCCTGCACTTGCTGACCATTGGTCAGTTGCACCAGCACATTATCGCTGAGTGTATCACCTTGTAAGGCGACTATCTCTCCGGTTAACTGATTGCGAGCACTGGTTTTTAATGAGAAATGTGCCATCAGCTCCAACAGATTATCCATGGGTACCGCCTCATCCAGTAAGGCTTCCAGCGCCATATCTTGCATCTGTTCCATCAGTTCATACACTTTCAGCAACCGATGGCCAAAAGGCGTGAGCTGCGCACCGCCGCCGCCTTTGCCGCCTTTTTCACTCGTCACCAGTGCGGCATCGGCTTGCTGGTTCATATCGTTGACGGCATCCCAGGCGGCCTTATAGCTAATTCCCGCTTCGCGAGCGCCTTGACTGATGGAGCCGCTATCCCGGATTTGTAATAACAGCTTGATACGCCGCGGATTCGCAAACAGCTTTTGTTGATCATTCAGTGTCAGCAGGGCTTTAAGATTCATCGCAGTGATTACCAGCCAAATGTTAGCGGTATTTTCGTTCAAAGCTGACTGAAAAACCACCTCGGATCACGAAACTTGTGGAATGAGTTGTTTAACGTTATGTAGTGATGTATATAACGATATACGTTTTACGCAGTATCCTAACTTCGGCTTCATAAAAAAAGGGAAAATGATGAAATCACTGATGCGTGTGTTGCTGGCCTCGGCGTTGGGGCTGGTATTGAGCTTTGGTGTCAGTGCCAAAGAAAAAGTGACAGTGTTTGCGGCTGCCTCATTAACTAATGCTCTGACAGATATTGGTCAGAACTTCGATAAAGAACACGGTACTGAAACTGTGTTTTCGTTTGCTTCATCCTCGACGTTGGCGCGGCAGATTGCCCAAGGTGCGCCAGCGGAGTTGTTCCTGTCTGCAAACCAAAAATGGATGGATTATCTGGTTGAAAACAAGGCGGTAGACAGCAACAGTCGCGTCACTTTGTTACATAATGCGCTGGTGCTGATTGCGCCTAAGAGTAGCACAGCCAAGGACGTTAGCATTTCTGCCTCTTGGGACGTGAAAGCGGCAGTTGCCGATAGCCGTATAGCGGTAGGGGATCCAGATCACGTACCTGCGGGCCGTTATGCTAAAGAATCGTTGGAAAATTTGGGACTGTGGGCGCAAGCAGAGCCATTGTTAGCCCGGGCTAACAATGTCCGTGCCGCGTTAGCACTGGTAGAACGTGGTGAAGCGCAATTGGGTATTGTGTATGCCACCGATGCGTTGGTTTCTAATGAGGTCAAAACGCTGGCTGTCTTCCCAGAAACCAGTCATAAGCCGATTGCTTATCCGTTGGCACTGGTCAACAGCAAACCGTCAGCAGCGGCCAAGGCGTTCTATGATTATCTGCAAACAGACGCAGCTAAAGCCGTGTTTGTTAAATATGGTTTTATTATCAAGTAAAAGGCATTGACGTTTGGCGTTACTGACAGAGTATGAAGTCGCCGCATTGCTACTTAGCCTGAAAGTGTCCCTGACGGCAGTCTGTTGCAGTCTGCCGGCAGGGATTTTCATCGCTTGGGTGCTCGCTCGGTTTGATTTTCCTGGTAAATCTTTGCTGGATGGGGTGATCCATTTACCCCTAGTGTTGCCGCCTGTGGTTGTCGGTTATCTATTGTTGATCTCCATGGGGCGCGCGGGTTGGATAGGGCACTGGCTATACGAGACCTTTGGCATCAGCTTTGCGTTTAGCTGGCGCGGTGCGGCATTAGCAGCGGCGGTGGTATCGTTTCCGTTGATGGTCAGAGCGATTCGACAGGCATTCGAAGCCGTGGATACTCGGCTAGAGGAAGCGGCCCAGACCTTAGGAGCCGGTAAACTACGGGTATTCTTTACCATCAGTTTACCGTTAACCGCGCCGGGCATTGTATCGGGCATGGTACTGGCCTTTGCCCGCAGTTTGGGCGAATTTGGCTCCACTATCACTTTTGTGTCAAACATTCCCGGCGAAACGCGCACAATCCCCTTAGCCATGTATTCGTTTATTGAAACCCCGGGCGCGGAAGCGCAAGCCGGGCGTTTGTGTGTTATCGCCATTGTCATTTCATTGTTGTCGTTAGTGGCGTCGCAATGGTTGAGTAAAAGGGCACAGCAGAGGGCTCACGGACAATGCTGAGTGTTAAGGTAAAACGGCAGTTGGGTGAGACTTTGCTGGATGTTGATGTGGCTTTGCCGTTGCAAGGTGTTAGCGCTGTTTTTGGGCGCAGTGGGGCCGGTAAAACTTCATTGGTGAATATCCTCGGCGGATTAGCTGCGCCAGACAGCGGTGAAATCAGGCTGGGGGAGCGCTGGCTTTACCACTCGGATAAACACATTAATTTGCCACCGGAGAAACGCAATGCTGGCTTTGTGTTTCAGGATGCTCGGTTGTTCCCGCATTATCGGGTGCGCGGCAATCTGAACTATGGTCGTAAAGGCAGCAAATCGGCAAAGCAGTTTGATAGCGTGGTGCAGTTGCTAGGGCTGGAACAGTTGTTGGAGCGTTACCCTGCGAGCCTGTCCGGCGGTGAAAAACAACGTGTGGCTATTGGCCGGGCGTTGCTGACAAATCCAGAGATTCTGCTGATGGATGAGCCCTTAGCTTCGCTGGATTTACCGCGTAAACGCGAGTTATTACCCTATTTACAACGGTTAACCCGAGAGCTAAATCTGCCCATCGTCTATGTCAGCCACAGTCTGGATGAAATTCTGCAATTGGCCGACCAGATGTTAGTGATCGATCAGGGCAAGGCGGTGATCTGCGGTCCACTAGAGCAGGTATGGGACAGTTCAGAATTAAGGCCTTGGCTGAGTCCGCAAGAGCAAAGCTCGTTGTTGCTAGCAACGGTGGCAGAAACACATCCCGATTACGCGATGACCCGGCTGCAGTTAGCAAACGGTGCCAGCCTCTGGGTTAATCGGACGCTGCGTGAACAAGGCGAGCGGATCCGGGTGCGCATTCATAGCAATCAGGTGTCTGTGTGTACCGAAAAGCCAGTGGGCAGCAGCATTCGCAATGTGCTGCCAGTAACGGTAGAGCAGATTAATACGTCAGACGACAGCAACTATGTGCAGCTGCGATTACAACTGTCAGGCATGCCATTGTGGGCAAATATTACCCGTTGGTCACTGGACGAGCTGGCACTGAAGCCGGGGTGTGCCATGTATGCACAAATTAAAGGGGTCAGTCTGACTGAGGCCGATTTAGCTCATTCTTAGACCTCTATCACCAAAACCTGAATAAAATGAACGAGCTTTGGCGTAGCTGGCTTAAAATTCCTGTTACAAAGTCTTGGGTAGTTTTTTGCGGCTTTAACCGCTAAATTTTGGCCTGACTTTCCACTTTTCGGTTACTATGGTGCAAAATCAGGCCTTATGATGCCGTTCGGCCTTCCGTTTGCTTTAAAGGAACTCTCGCATGGGACAAGAAACTTCCAAAATTCTGGTGGTTGACGATGATATGAGGCTGCGTGCCTTGTTGGAACGTTATCTGGTAGAGCAGGGATTCCAAGTGCGCAGTGCCGCCAATGCGGAGCAGATGGATCGTTTGCTGGAGCGGGAAAATTTTCATCTGTTGGTATTGGATTTGATGTTGCCGGGTGAAGATGGCTTGTCAATTTGTCGCCGTTTACGTCAGCAAGGTAGTACCTTGCCGATTGTGATGCTGACCGCGAAGGGCGATGAAGTTGATCGCATCATTGGTTTGGAGTTGGGTGCGGACGATTACCTGCCAAAACCTTTTAACCCACGGGAATTGCTGGCGCGGATTAAAGCCGTGATGCGGCGCCAGTCGCAGGAAATTCCAGGGGCACCATCACAGCAGGAAGAATTGGTTGAGTTTGGCGAATTCAGTCTCAACCTAGCAACTCGCGAGATGTACCATAACGATGAGTCCATTTCGCTTACCAGCGGTGAATTTGCAGTGTTGAAAGTGCTGGTGACACATCCCCGCGAGCCATTATCCCGTGACAAGCTGATGAATCTGGCGCGTGGCCGCGATTACTCCGCGCTGGAACGTTCAATTGATGTGCAGGTTTCTCGGCTACGACGTCTGATTGAAAAAGATCCGGCCAACCCGCGTTATATCCAGACGGTCTGGGGGCTCGGATACGTGTTTGTTCCGGACGGTGCACAGCGTAAATGAAGCTTCGCTGGTGGCAGCGGCTGCTGCCGCGTAGCGCCTTTAGTCAGACGGTCATGCTGATTGGTTGTTTGTTGCTAATCAATCAGCTGGTTTCCTACCTCACTGTTACAGTTTACTTCATTAAACCCAGCTATCAGCAAATCAACCAACTGATTGCCAGGCAGATCAATTTGTTATTTGCCGACGGCGTCGATATTGGCCGGGAACATCTGACAATGGTGGATGCCCTCAATGCCAAGGTTCACGGCGATGAGATGCAGGTATATAACCAGCAGCAAGCGCGTGAGGCCGGCATCGAGCACACCACTTATTACGGATTTCTTTCCAGCCAGATGTCGCAATATCTCGGGGGCGAAGCAGAAGTGCGTATCTCCCAACATGATAATGGTTTGCAGATCTGGATCCGCCCGCCACAAGCGCCGTCCGTGTGGATCAAAGTGCCGCTGAATAGTTGGAATGAAAATGCTTTATCACCGTTAAACCTGTATTTGATGGTTATTGGTGCATTGAGTGTTGCCGGTGGCTGGTGGTTTGCGCGGCAGCAGAATCGGCCGTTACGGCGATTGCAAAAAGCGGCAGTAGCGGTATCGCGTGGCGATTTCCCTGAGCCTTTGCCGCTCTCTGGTTCATCCGAGATCATTGAGGTGACCAGTACCTTTAATCAGATGGCGCGCAGCATGAAACAACTGGAGCAGGATCGGGCGTTACTGATGGCTGGGATTTCTCATGACTTGCGCACACCTTTGACCCGTATTCGACTGGCGTCGGAGATGATGGCCCCCGAGGATGCGTATTTGCAGGAAGGGATCATTAAAGACATTGAAGATATGGACGCCATCATCAATCAGTTTATTGCCTATATTCGGCAGGATCAGCAGGCGCACGAGCCGATGCAGATAAATCAATTGATTGAAGATTTAGTGCAATTGGAAGCCAAGCGCACTGATGGGATAGAAATGGTGCTGAGCCCCGATTGTCCGGTCATCAATATGAATATTATTGCGGTCAAGCGAGTACTCGCCAATCTGGTGGAAAATGCCAGACGTTATGGCAATGGTTGGATACGTATCACCAGTGGCTGGGATAAGGAATGGGTACGGTTTTGTGTCGAAGATAACGGCCCAGGGATCCGGCCAGATCAGATCCAGACCTTATTCCAACCTTTTACTCAAGGCGACACCGCCAGAGGCAGTGTCGGTTCCGGGCTCGGACTGGCCATAATCAAGCGGATTGTTGAACGCCATCAAGGGCAAATATTGCTGGATAATCGCCGTGAAGGCGGCTTACGCGCCACCGTCAGGTTACCCCGCGACTAAATTACAATGTGGCCAAAATAGTACGGGCATCGCTGACTTCAAAGGCTTTAGGCGCTTCGACGTTCAGCAATGTGACGACACCATCGTCCACAATCATGGCATAGCGGCGTGAACGGATACCGCCGAAGTTACCTGTGTCAAATTCTAACCCCAGCGCCTTAGTGAAGGCGCCGCTGCCATCAGCCAGCATCATAAGTTCGGTGGCGTTTTGATCTTTTCCCCATGCCTGCATTACGAAGGCGTCGTTGACGGCCAGACAGGCAATCATGTCAACGCCTTTGGCTTTGATTTCATCGGCGAGCGCGACATAGCCGGGTAGGTGAGCGTTGGAACAGGTTGGGGTGAAAGCGCCGGGCACTGCAAATAACACAACCTTTTTCTTGGCGAATAATTCACGCACTTGATGCTCCACAACACCGTCTGCCGTGAGTTCACTAAGGATGCCTTCTGGCAACCGCTGACCTTGTGCAATCATAATGCAACTCCTTGTAAAAGTTATCGAAGTCTAACTTTGCTGTGGCCTACGGAATGGCCAGCATAACAGCATCCATAACAAGCTGAACAGGGCCTCAATCACCATCGCCAGCAGTAATCCTGATAATAGGCCGAAGGCCATCGCATCGGGTTTCAGCAACACATTATGGCTGTAATGTTGCCAGACTTCCTCGCGGATATCCGCTAAAGGATGCAGTAGCAGCTCACTGTATGGACTGTAAACCGAGGCATTAAAGCGTTGCAGCGCATCTTGTAATTGATACCGCCGCTTTGCCATAGCGCTGAGATTATTGCCCCCTGCACTGAAAACCGGGTCTGAACTGGTAGCATAATGAGCTATCAGCTGTTCAAGATTACCGCCAAAATAGCGGTCGGCATCGCGTTGAAAGCCCGCCAATTGTTGGTTAGCTTCCGCCAGATGCGCCTGCAGACTCTTGCCGTATTGATCAACAAACCCAGGAATTTGCAGACCAGCTAGCGTTCCAGCAAAAAACAGCAATAGGCGCAGATAATCTCTCAATATTTTCAGCATGTCGTTTTAACCCTAAGCCGATATCGACCATCCGTAAAATTATCCGGTTAAGAGCAGCACATCCTTATGTTGACATAAAATGCAATCAGAAGCTGTAGTGCGCTGTTGTTAAAACATACGCTGGCATAACACTGTGAAGTGTCGTTTTAATCATAGCGTGACACAGCCCTATGACGCATATCATCAATTTACAGCTTTATTGCGAATAAATAATGGCAACAATATTCTTAAAATTGATGTCTGTTGCGCGGGTAGGTGTCTATGCGTAAATTTTATGCATAGACACCTTTCCCAGCATTTTTAAAATAGTGGATTTCATGTCGTCGACGAGTGTGTAAATCACAGACACAACAACAAGACTTAACAAGGTGGACATGAGAAGACCCGCAATAACCACAATCGCCATAGGCTGGCTGAAACTTGTATCGTTACCCCATCCGAGAGCATTCGGTAGCATGCCAAATGTCATTGCTAACGTCGTCATAATGATCGGCCTTGCCCTTTTTTCACAAGCATTAACCAGTGCATTAAAACGGGATATACCGTTGTTTCGTTTCTCTGCGATTGCATATTCCACAAGCAAAATTGAGTTTTTTGTAACTACGCCCATCAGCATCAATATGCCGATAATGACAGGCATTGTGAAATCGGTATGAGTGACAAATATGCCGATAATAGCTCCCCCAAGTGATAACGGCAGTGCAGACAAAATAGTGAAGGGCTGCATAAAGTCATGGAATAAAAGTACCAAAACGCAGTAGATACAGAAAATGCCAATGATCTGTACTTGCTCTGCCTCCAAGCTGCTAACCGTACAAATCGTTTGCCCCAAAGTATGATAGAGCCAGCAGAGCAGGCTGTGTCTGAGCGATTGGCCAAACAAGGCAACTCTTTATGTCGGTATATACCATGCTCAAATTCATTACCCCCAACACGGGTAGCAGGCTTAGTTTCTAATCGTTTGTTAATCCGTCTATCTGCGGTCCATTTGGCAGCTTGAATGCACTTTGGCGATAAACTATTGATGTGTAGTGAGCAAGAAAACGGCATAGGGCTGGCGAAGTAGATCTCAGTAAACGAGCTTAGTTTGCGCTGGCTAACCCCACTAGAACGTCAAGTACCTTCATTAATGGTGAAAAAGCTTATTACAACGACTTGCCATCTGTTGCTGAGTGCCAGTGCCAGATAATAATCAGACATTGGCGTTGTCGGTGATCTGCTTGTCTGCCACTGGGCTTTGGTTGTAACCAACTGAAATAAATCTCAGTGAATATGCAATCAGTCAACAACATTTCCTGCGTATGCTTTAGTCCATGGAGCGCCAGATCTGGAGCTCTGTTCCCGACGATAAATAAGGAGAGTTTATGCAACGTTATTTGTTGGCGTTATCTCTGCTGTTGCCAACGGCTTGTATGGCAGCCAATCAACCGCAACAGGGTTACTTTGCCAAAAGAGCTGAAGCCGCATTGGCGGAAAGGTTTTCCCAAGCTGATAGTAACAAGGATGGCAAGCTCACGCTGGAAGAGGCCAAGAAAGGCATGCCGCGAGTGGCAGAGAATTTTGACTCAATAGACACCAATCACCAAGGCTTTGTGACGCTGGAACAGCTGAAAACAGTCATGGCGACCCGGGCGTCACAGAAATCATAAGGAGGTGCCAGATACATTAGTCATGCTGGAAGTTTGGACAGAAATTTCCAATCCCTCGATTGTTGAACCCTGATGATTTTTCGCCTTCAAGTCCTGAACTCGAAGGCGCTTTTTTATGTAATTCAGATAGTAACCTCAAATGATGTAAAAGCATCCTTTACTGACATTACCATGCACCAAGTTATCAGCGTTGCAGCTTATTTTGTAATCTTGAGATGTACAGATAGATTGCGGGTGTGGAGTACAACGTCAGTAATTGGCTTAAGAGCAACCCTCCTATGATACTGACGCCTAAAGGGTGTCGAAGTTCAGCACCATACCCGTGACCAAACACCAATGGTAAGGCACCGAATAATGCCGCGAGTGTTGTCATCATTATTGGTCGAAATCGTGTAAGACATGCCTGATATATGGACTGTATTGGTGAAAGTTGTTGTTCTCTTTCCAATGTAAGGGCGAAATCAATCAACATAATCGCGTTTTTCTTCACTATGCCAATTAATAAGATGATCCCAATGAGCGCAATTATGCTGAATTCAAATCCACAGACAAATAGCGCTAGTAATGCGCCTAATCCGGCAGATGGCAAAGTCGAGAGAATAGTTAATGGATGATAGAGATTTTCATAAAGCATCCCTAACACAATATATACAGCAACGATAGCAGCTAGCATTAATATCGGCATGCTACTAACTGTTGCTGCAGAGGCTTTGGCGGTACCACTGAAGCCAGCAATAATCGTATCGGGCAATTGCAGTGTCGATATTTTCTGTTCAATGGCGTTAATTGCAGCACCAATAGCCACGCCTGGTTGCAGGTTAAAGCTCAATGTTACCGATGGAAAGAGTCCTTTGTGAGACAACGATATAGCGGAAGGTATTACCGCAAAATGCGCTATTGCTGATAATGGCACCAAGGTCGATGTGTTTGTGGCAGTGACATAAATATTGTCCAGTGCGCTCGGTTCTTGCCAGTATTGAGGTTTTAGCGCCATAACCACATGGTATTGATTCATTGGCTGATAAATAGTGGAAACTTGGCGCTGACCGAACGCATCGTACAGTGTTTGGTCAATATCACTGATACGGACTCCAAGTCTTGCGGCAGCCTGGCGGTCAATATCGATTTTAAGTGTGAGGCTCTGATCCTGCTTATCACTATTAACACCATTAAGCAGTGGAATATCCTTTAATGCTGCTTCCACTTGGGGCGCCCATTTATCTAACGCCACCATGCTATCTGCACTAAGGGTATATTGATACTGCCCGGCAGTCTGCAAGCCACCGACGGCAATGTCCTGAATTGCCTGTAACTGGAGCTTTAGCCCCGCTTGAGCGGCAAATTGATGCTGCAATCTTGCCACTATACTCGTGGCTGATTCGCGACGAGGTTGGTTCAGGGGTGTTAATGTTGCATAGATAACACCAGTATTATTAGCGTTCACGCCATTACCACCGATAAACCCGAATACATTCTCCAGCGCTGGGTCTTGTTTGAGAGTGTCGATCACTTGGGTGAATCGTTGTTGCATATCCGTAAAAGAAATATTCTGTGGCGCCTGAACGCGGCCAAACAAGAGACCAGTATCCTGTTGTGGGAAAAAACCTTTAGGGATAACAGCTAACAGTACAACAGAACCGAGGAATGCTGACACTGTCAAAAGCATCATCAGGCGTGGATGCTGTAATGATTGCTGCAGGCTAGTTGCATACCAACGCGGACAACTGACTTGATGAGAGTGAGTGGGTGATTTGAGGAAAATACGGCTCAGGGTAGGCGTAATGGTCAGCGATACCAGCATTGATACAAGAATTGCTACCGATAACGTTACTGCAAATTCTCGCAGTAGTCGCCCCGCCAAGCCACTCATTAGCAGTAAAGGGATGAATACTGCCACTAGCGAAATACTGATAGAAAACACAGTAAATCCTACCTCTCGGGTTCCATCCAGTATGGCTTCAATTCTGGATTTCCCCAGCGCTAGATGCCGCATAATGTTTTCGACGACTACGATTGCATCATCCACGACAAAACCGGTGGCAATAGTAAGTGCCATCAGCGACAGAATATTTAGGCTGTAGCCAATAGACCACATTATGGCAAAAGTGCCCAGCAACGATAACGGCACTGCGATAGCTGGCAGTAGCGTTGCTCGCCAATCACGGAAAAATAACCAGGTCACACCTACCACCAGCAATATGGCGACTAACAGGGTAAGTTCTACATCGAATAAGGAAGCGCGTATCGTTTGTGTTCGATCCAATGCCACGCTAAGTCGCATTTGAGCTGGCAACATCGCATTTAGTTGGGGCAGTGATTGCCGAATACGATCTACAGTGGCGACGACATTGGCACCAGGCTGTTTACTGATGATAATAGCCACAGCGTTGCGACCATTGATTAGTCCGAAATTGTGGACATTTTCATTACCATTATACACATCAGCAACATCCCTAAGCCGGGTAATGGCCCCGTCATCACTACGGATCACTAATGGGGCATAGTCAGCTGCATTTGCAATATTATCGTTGGCCGTTAGTGTATAACTGCGGTCAAGAACATCTAAGTTTCCTTTGGCGCCATTGGCGTTAGTCTTGGCCAATGCAACTCGAATCTGTTCCAAACTGATTCCTTGTTGCTGTAGCTGCTTAGGGTCGAGTTCTACACGTACTGCTGGTAAAGACCCGCCTCCTACCATCACGTCACCGACGCCTTCAGTCTGAAGTAGTGTCTGTTGCAGTAACGTAGTGGCTTTATCATACATGGCTGCGGAGCTGGCAGTGTCTGAGGTGAGAGCCAACACCATCACCGGCGCTTCAGCGGGATTGACTTTACGATAACTGGGGTTGGTTTTCATTTCGTCGGGCAATTGTGCCCGCGCCGCACTAATAGCAGCTTGAACATCTCTGGCAGCACCGTCGATATCTCTAGAAAGCTCGAATTGCAATACGATACGTACCGAACCTGTATAGCTGGTGGACGTCATTTCAGTGATCCCCGCAATGGCGGAAAACTGATGTTCTAATGGTAATGCCACGGAACTAGCAATGGTTTGCGGGTCAGCCCCCGGGAGCACCGCAGTGACGGCTATCGTTGGAAAATCCACATCAGGAAGTGACGATACCGGTAATGCGCGAAAAGCTAGAAGTCCGAAGACTGCCAGAGCAACGGCAATCAAGGTGCTTGCAACCGGGCGGCGAACAAACGGCGCCGAAAGATTGAGCCACATAGTTAAATTCTCCGCGCCAAAGCAGCTTCAGCGCGGTGTAGCCACAAGTAAAATACTGGGGTGGAAAATAGCGTTAATAGTTGACTCACCAACAGCCCACCAATAATGGCAATTCCCAGCGGTTGACGCAGTTCTGATCCGATCCCTGAACCAAATGCCAGCGGTACTGCGCCTAATAATGCTGCCAACGTGGTCATCAGAATAGGCCGGAATCGTTGCTGGCAGGCTTGTTTAATAGCTTGTTGCGGTGACAGATGCCGCTCACGTTCCAGTGCAATGGCAAAGTCGATCATCATAATGGCGTTTTTCATGACAATGCCGATCAATAACACGATGCCAATTAGACTGATCACATCAAATTGTTTACCACTCAACCCAAGTGCCAACAATGCCCCCAATGCGGCAGACGGGAGTGTTGATAGAATGGTTAAGGGATGGATAAAACTTTCATACAGCATTCCCAACATCAGATAAACCACAATAATCGCCGCGCACATAAGGGTTAACTGACTATTGGTACTTGCGGCCATATCTTCGGCAGCACCTTCAAAATGGAGTTGTACCGCAGCAGGCAACGCCAACTGCTTTTTCATCTGATTGATAGCAGAGATCGCATCCCCCAGACTATAACCAGGCGCTAGATTGAAGCCGATGTCGGCGTAGGGAAATTGTCCCTGCCGGAAAAGCATCAAAGGAGCTTGTCCCTGCTTTATTGTTACCACAGATGCTAGTGGTACTGGAACGCCATCACTGCTGGCGATATGCAGTTGATTGACCATCTGTTTAACATCTGCAGTATGTATAGATGCACTGAGAACTACGTGGTACTGACTCAGATCGGTATACAGGGTTGAAATTTGGCTCTGACCAAATGCCGCATATAAAGCATCATCAATGTCTTTTACTGTAATGCCTAAACTTGCGGCTCGAGTACGATCAATATCTAGTTGCAGTTGAGGCGCTTGCTGTTGGGCCATGCTGTATACATCGCGGAACGGAGTTTGCGTCAGTATCATGTTGATAATCAGTGGTGTCCAATAGTGTAATTCAGCATTATCGGTACTGGAGACACCCAGACTGTAGGCACTTCCACCAGAGCGTGCGTCTAGAGTCAGATCTTGTACTGGCCGCAGGTATAGCCTTAGTGCTGGTAGTTCTCGGGCCACCTTTTGCTGTAACCGAGCAATCACCGAAGCGGTTTCATCACTGGTCGTTTGTGCAGATTTTAATTGGATCAACAACGACCCCTGATTGATAGCGGGATTCGTCTGCATCACACCTAGGGAAGATGATAATTTGGCTACCGAGTGGTCATGTAGTATCAGTTCGCTAAGTGTCTGCTGCAGTTGTTGCATATTGCTAAAGGTAGTGCCTGGTGGTGCCACCATAACGCCTTCTAATAAGCGTGTATCCTGTTGTGGAAAGAACCCTTTGGGTAAAAAAATAAGCGTCGCTATGGTGACAATGGTGGTGATAATGACACTCAACAACACCAGTTTTTGATGACTAATTACCCGGTTCAACATTTTGTCATAGCCACTTTGCAGGCGTTGAAAAATAGAAAATGAAGGGGGTTCTCCGTGTGAGGGTAGCAGTTTCATACACATGACCGGTGTCAAGGTTAACGTCAGTACTGCGGACACCACGATGGCTGCGGATAATGTCAGCGCAAATTCACGAAACAATCGCCCTACGACATCCCCCATAAATAGCAGAGGGATCATCACTGCGATAAGCGATACGGACAGCGAAATAATGGTGAAGCCTATCTGTCCAGCACCGCGTAAAGTGGCTTCGCGAAGCGACATTCCCTGTTGGGTATGGCGGCTGATGTTTTCAATCATCACAATGGCATCATCAACGACAAATCCTGCTGCAACCGTCAATGCCATGAGTGTGAGATTGTTAAGACTAAACCCCAAAGTGTAAGCAACCGCCAGTGTGCCCAGTAAAGATAAAGGTACGGTGATCGCTGGGATCACGGTTGTCCGCCAACTACGCAGAAACAGGCGGATCACCAATACCACTAATATGATTGCCAGCAGTAATTCCCATTGCACATCGGCGACAGAAGCTCGAATAGTTTCGGTCCTATCGTTGATGACATGTAATTTGACGGATGTGGGTAAGGTTTGTGTTAACGCTGGCAGAGAGGTTCGTATACGATCAACGGTTGCAATTACATTGGCACCAGGCTGTCGTTGAATACTTATCAAAATGGCTGGGGTAGCGTTATCCAATGCAGATTGTCTGATATCTTCCGCACTGTCGCTAACCTCTGCTATGTCTCCTAAATATAAGGCTCGCCCTTGATGCCAAGTAATCACTAATTGGCGAAATTCGGCGGCATCCGTCAACTGATCATTGGCTCCAATAGCATAGGATAGAAAACGCCCATCCAGACTACCTTTAGGTGCGTTGATATTGGCGTGTTGAATAGCAGATTCAACGTCGGTGAGGGTGAGACCGGCCTGTTGTAAAGCCCCGGTATTGACGGCAACTCTAACTGCTGGGCGTTGACCACCACTAATACTCACTAAGCCAACGCCCTCCATCTGCGATATTTTCTGTGCTAAGCGAGTCTCTGCCAGTTGCTGCACCCGAGTCATTGGCAGCTCATCAGATGTCAACGCCAGGGTTAGCACAGCGGTGTCTGCGGGATTAACTTTGCTGTAAACCGGAGGATAGGGCAGCTCACTGGGTAAGAGAGCCATAGCGGCATTGATGGCTGCTTGTACTTCCTGCTCAGCTTCATCTAAAGAGGTTGTCAGTTCAAACTGCAATGTGATGATGGATGCACCATCGGCGCTAGTAGATTGCATTTTTTGTAACCCTGCCATTTGACCAAATTGTCTTTCTAATGGCGCAGTTACACTGGTACTGGTAACGTTTGGAGCACTGCCTGGATAGCGGGTATAAACCTGAATAGTCGGATAGTCAATTTGCGGTAAAGCGGACACTGGCAACAGACGGTAAGCAAGCACTCCAATTAACAGCAAGCTGATCATGAGCAACAAGGTCGCAATTGGACGATTAATAAAGGGGCGGGAAATGTTCACCAATTGCCTCCGCTCAACGATTTACAGCTGTCGGGGTGTCATTAGGCGAGATAACCACTTGCGCTTGTACACCATCATGTAACAAATCAGCACCATCAACCACGACCAGATCGCCTAAGCTGAGGCCTGAACCTTTACGATCAATAGCTTCAACAGAACTCAGCTCCCCAACTGTTGCATCGCTATGAATAAACTGCTGTAAGGCCAAGCCACTATGTAACACAAAGATGTAGTCTCCATCTTTACTGTGTTGAATCGCTCTAGTAGGTAACAACAGTGAATTGTCTATGGTGTGGATGTGTATTTGTACGTTTACAAATTGATTGGGAAACAATCTCTGGTGACGGTTATTACAGCGGGCTTTTGCCATGACTGTTCCGGTGAAAGAATCTAATTGATTGTCAATAGCAGTGACTGTTCCGCTGTCTAATAAGTTGTTTTGTCGGTCGTAAATCAATACCGTAGGTTTACCGTTATCCATTGCGGGTAGCAGTTGATTTAACTCGGTTTCAGTGAGTGCAAATTTGATATCCACGGGAGTAACAGCTGTGAGTGTAACAATGCCATTGGTATCACTGGGTTGCAGCAAGTTCCCGATATCGACAGCTCGCAGGCCTGCAATACCACTGATTGGAGCACGTATCTGGGTATAACTCAGTTGGACTTGCAGATTATCCAGAGTCCCCTGATCGGCTTTGACGATGCCTTGATACTGCTTTACCTCAGATGCTTGGGTGTCCAACTGTTGTTGCGTCACCAGTCCTTTTAGCTGTAACTGCTGATATCTTTGCAGATCTTTTTTGGCATTTTGCAGCAAGGCTTCATCTCTCTGCAGATTACCTTTCGCAGTAAGCAATTGGGCTTGGATTGCACGATCATCAAGAGTGGCAAGTAATTCGCCAGTGCTAACGAATTGCCCCTCCTGAAAGTATATGGCTAACAATGTAGCGCTGATTTGGGGGCGTACGACAACGGTTCCAGAGGCAGTCACGGTACCGGTAGTTTCAATGTAAAGTGGTACTTGGCCGTGCGTCACTGTTGCTACTGTTACGGATACTGGCGCTAATTGTTTTTTCCCAGATGTTGGATGTTGTCGTAATATCATCACTAGCACTAGTATTACTAAACTCAGCCCCAGCCATACCCACTTTTTTTGTATCTTCTGAAACACCCACCTTCTCCCGGTTGCTACTGAAACAGTTGCCTATGCTAGATGAAAGCAGTTACTGCAATGGTTACGTGCATGAAGCAAATTATTACAACGGGTTACATTCTCTGATTTAGCAAAGCCAAGTGCTGGAAAAGCAGCTAACATTTGGCTCATGTTTAGGGTTTGGCGTGGTTGTTTAGGAGGGGCTGTGACAGATCATCTGCCGCGGATCATTATTTTGGATGACGATCCAGAACTGCGAACTATGTTAAAGCATTATGTCAGTGACCAGGGATTTGAGGTGCAGACCGTTGCAAACGCTGAACAACTGGACCGTTGGTTACAACGCGAGCCATTTGACGTATTGGTGCTGGATCTGATGATGCCTGGTGAAGACGGCCTTTCCGTTTGTCGCCGCTTACGGGCGGCTGGACAGAATATCCCGATCCTGATGTTAACCGCGAGAGGTAACCCAATAGACCGAATCGTCGGTTTAGAAATGGGGGCAGACGATTACCTGAGCAAACCTTTTGAACCTAGAGAACTTACAGCCCGTCTTAATGCAATGGTAAGGCGTCAAAAGATGCTCCATGACACTAATATTTGGGGGATGGAGGAACTGTCACGTTTTGGCCCCTTCACCCTCAATATTTCGAGGATGGAGTTGAATCGTGATGAAGAAGTGATCCCGCTATCCAACCTGGAATTTCAACTACTGCGTGTGTTTATTGCTAATCCTCGGCGGCCGATGAGTCGTGAACATTTGTTGGATAAAGTGAAAGGTCGGGAGCACCAATCTTTGGATCGTAGTTTGGATGTTCAGGTTCTGAGACTGCGTCGCAAAATAGAAGATGATCCCGCGGAGCCTGTGTATATCAAAACTGTTTGGGGCGTAGGTTATATTTTCATGCCAGAAGGTGATCATGCGTAAACTATGGCCGCGTTCGCTGTTCGGACTGAACTTGTTATTGTTACTAGGATTAGCATTGGTGGTGATGGTTTGTTCTGTTGCCGTATATATACAGATGCAGCGGCCTAGGGTAATTGAACTGGGAAGTCTGGTGGCTGGTCAGGTCAATACGCTAGATTCAGTCCTATCGCAGATTGCGCCAGCTAACCGTGAAAATGTTATTCAGCACATTAATCAAGCTGATCAAATTGTCGTTCATGATCAATTACCGCCAGGCAAGCGCCATATTCCGCGTGCACCACTTATTCAACTATTTGTTGACACTATTCATCAAGAACTCAAACCTAATATTGATTATCGTTGGCTGGGTGATACTGATGCGAGGCTATGGGTTAATCTGAATATTGCTGGGCAGCGTAGCTGGGTATCCTTACCGGTAAGCCAAGTTCCACAACCTCATCGATTACTGACCAGAGGTTTGCTGTTGCTGATAATTATTGCATCTGTGGCAGTATTGTTAGCATTTGTGTTGCAGCGGCGACTGAATCGGCCTTTGCAACAGATTGCTGCTGCTGTCCATAAACTGGAATTGGGAGGCCGGCCGGAAAAACTACCTGAATATACCACTACTGAACTGGCATTATTGTCCCATCAGTTTAATGCGATGGTAGAAAGTCTCGATGCTATGGAGTCAAATAGAGCGATCATGTTAGCAGGTATCTCCCATGATATCCGCACACCTTTGACCAAGCTACGCTTAGGACTGGAGATGAGTAATCTTCAGGGCAATAAAGAGCTATACCGCTATCTGCGGCAGATTGACACCATCATCGATCAGTTTCTGGAGTATGGTCGTAGTGGCAATAGCGAGCCGGAATTTACTGGCGATCTCAACGTGCTAATACAACAGTTAGCGGCAGAGTTTGAAGGTCGAGATATTATGTTTGCTCTGGTACTAAATCCTTTACCAGAAACCGCATTTCAACCAGTGGCTATGCAACGAGTCCTGCGAAATTTGATGGAAAATGCGGTGAAGTACGCGGGTGGTAGTGAGCTGGTAATTACCAGCTATTGTCAACAGCACCAACTGTATATCGAAGTGGCTGACCGAGGCCCCGGTATATCACAGGACAAAATTAGCTTGATGCTAAGACCATTTGAACGTGGAGATGCTGCCCGTACTGGTGTTGATGGTACCGGCCTAGGATTGGCGATTGCGGAAGCGTTAATGCGACGCCAAGGCGGAAGCCTGCAACTGTTGCCGCGAGCGGGGGGGGGCCTTACTGCTCAGGTTATATTGCCGTTACGCAATACAGCCCAAATAAGTCGCGATTAGACAAAAGGTTCTATCTGATTTGTCGTTGCAAACCATAAGTTGACATTGAATCAATATATACATCAATGAGTTAGTGGTTATCTTTGACCATAAGCTGACATAATAATTTTGTCAGTATTTGTGTTCTGTTCTCTGAAGAGAGAAATTACCGGTTTAACTTGCTCTGCCTCCAAGCTGCTAATCGTACAAATCTTTCGTGCCCCTTTCTACGTTACAGGTGCGACTGACAACTAACATAGAGAGCGGTATGTTGACCAAAATTTAGTAATGAGCCAGAGTATCTCTTGAATCGCAGTGATTCATGGCTGTATGCGATTCCCTAGTTAAGGCAATTCTTGTAATGGTGATAGCAAGATTTGAATCGCCACTACTTCACTAGACGACTTTTAGCCTCATTAAAATACTGACGTTCATACTCTAACGGTGATAGTCCATCATTGGAACTATGCTGTCGTTTCGGGTTGTAAAACATCTCAATATAATT
>NZ_JAFNJD010000028.1:0-58292 GCF_017368415.1 Shewanella sp. 4t3-1-2LB | reverse complement strand
TCTCATGCAACAAATAACTGTGTAATAAATAATAAAAAGCAGTGGCACACTGCCACTGCTTTCATCATAGCCACCACTGTCAGGCATTACGCGTGACGGCGTCAACTCACAGCAAACCTTCCGCTTGCATCGCCCGTTGTACCGCGGGACGCTGTGCAACACGAGCACCGAGCGCCTGAAGCGTTGACCATGGCGTCATATCAAAGTGCACCAGTCGCGCCCAATTGAGCACGGTAAACAAATAAGCATCGGCAGCACTATAACTTCCGGTGAGATAGTTTTTATCACCGAGTTCGGCAGCAATCCAGTTAAGGCGACGGGTCAACAATGCCTGTGTCGCCTTTCTGGCATCCTCACTGGCATTAGGATTAAATAAAGAACCCATAGGCTTGTGAATTTCGGTAGAGATATACACCAGCAGACTCAACAGTTGATAACGCGCTTCACCACTGACAGGAATTAGCCCAGCCTCTGGCCGCTGATCACATAGGTATTGGGCTAGAACTGAAACTTCCGTCAGCACATGGCCGTTATCCAGCGCTAATGCTGGGACATATCCCTTACTGTTAATGGCTAAAAAATCTGCCCCACTTTTAGTGAGTTTGGCTTTCAAATCCACCTGTTCCAACTCGTGAGTTAGATTCAGTTCTTCCAGCAGAATATGCGGTACCAGAGAACAAGCACCTGGAGCGAAGTAAAGTTTCATGAATACAATAATCCTTTGTTGATTACCTTCTTAAAAGAAGCGGGAGCAGTCTAGCGACTGGCGCATAGCGCACCAATACTTACCTCAAAGTTAGTGTTATTCAACTATATTGCTACTGATATCCAACAATTTTATGCGACTGCCAATTGTGGTCGCTTGGCATAACGGTTGGCCAAAATCGCACAGTAAAAAATCTGCAGCGGGTGATACAACATAATTGGCAATAGCAGCATTCCCAACCGTGGATCGGCACCAAAAATCACTTTAGCCATCGGCACGCCAGCCGCCAAGGTCTTCTTAGTACCGCAAAATAGCGCAGCGATTTCATCTTCCACCGGGAACCCCAGACCTTTAGTCAGCCGCTGTAACAGAAATACCACCAGCAGCAGGATCAGCACACACAAAACTATAGTGGTGGCAAGCATCGGCACGGAGAAATCATGCCAAATGCCTTGCATCACCGAATCACAAAACGCGTTGTAGATAATCAGCAGGATCACTAGCTTGTCAACTTTACCGGTAAAGGATTTATGTTGTTGGACCCAGCCCAGCAGTTTGGGCCGCAACAGTTGCCCAGCCAACATCGGCAATAGCAGCATTTCGGCGATGCTGATAATGGTGTGGGTCAGATCCAATGAACCACCCGCAACATCCATAAACCAGCTAACCAACAATGGCGTAATGAAAATGCCGATAACATTTGACAGCGAGGCATTAAAAATCGCTCCTGGCACATTGCCGTGAGCCACGCTAGTCATGGCAACGGATGAAGAAATAGTGCTCGGCAGCACCAGCAGATAACAGAATCCCAACGCCAAGGCCGCAGGTAACAACAGGTTAAACAACCAAGCGAAGCACAGCCATAGCACCGGATACAGGATAAAAGTGGTGCTTTGAGTCAAAAGATGCAGACGCCAGTTACTAAGCCCGGCGCGAATAGCCGCTGGCGACAGACCAATGCCGTGCAGGAAAAAGATAATACCAATGCCCACAGCCGTCACCTTTTCCAGATGCAACACCCCACCGGAGTGACCAGGCACAGGTAACATGGCGGCTATGGCAATCGCCACCACCATTCCTAACAGGAACCATTCTTTCTTTAGTGTTTTCAACAACGCATCAAGCTGTTTCATAATCCTTGTCCAAACAGAACGTCTAACGCATATGCCACGGGTGAGGCACAATCACTCGCCATAGGGTAAACTGCTGTTATTTTCCGGCTAACGGTAAAAACCAATAGAATGTCGAAAATAAGACAAAAACGTTTGATCCCGACTTTATCTGAGTTGCCGCGTCCCATTTATGCACGAGCCGAATCTTGGAGCGACAACGGCAGTCAGACAGAATGGCACAGTCATCCCTGGGGGCAACTGTCTTATGCTTTGTCCGGCATTTTAGTGGTCAATACCCGTCGCGGCCGTTATGTAGCACCGCCACAATACGCGATTTGGTTACCCGCGCAGGAACAGCACGAAGTGGTCTCAGGTGGCGCGGCGGTGATGCGCAGTCTCTATGTTGACAGCGGCCAACTGGCACAACCGCGCTGGCAGCAACCGCTGGTATGTGAAATTACCCCGTTGGTGCGTGAACTGATAATTCAATTCAGCGCCAGTCCCGCCGAATATGCGCCAGACACCCCGGCGGCCCGCTTAGCACAAGTGCTATTGGATCAATTGGCGCAACTGCCATCAGCGCCATTGCAACTGCCGATGCCGGAAGATCGCCGTTTACAGGCACTGTGTCAGCAATTGCAAACGGCAGATGAACAAATTCCTCTGGCGCAACTGGCATCGCAACTAGGACTGAGCGACCGCAGCGTCAGTCGCTTGTTCAAAGCAGAAACCGGCATGACCTTCCGGCAGTGGCGTCGAGCATTACGGCTATTTAAAGCACTAGAAGCGCTGCGGGAAGGCAAAGCAGTCACCACCGTCGCGCTCGATTGTGGCTATGACTCAGTATCAGCCTTCGTATCAGCTTTTCGCGAGCAGTTTGGCAAAACGCCGGGACAATATTTTAAGCCTTGATCTTTCCTCTCAGGATAACCTGCTGATTTTTGCACATGGGCCTCTTTCCGGCATACAGCTAATGTGCTTTTATAGCGGCTTCATAGCTAACGGAATTGCCTCATGAAAGATGAAACCATTGCCATCCATTATGGCTATCACACTGACCCCACCACCAAATCGGTGGCGGTGCCGATTTTCCAAACCGTCGCTTACGAATTTGATAATGCCCAACACGGTGCCGATCTGTTCAATCTGGCGGTTCCTGGCAATATTTACACGCGCTTGATGAACCCAACCAATGATGTGCTAGAGCAACGCCTGGCAGCGCTAGAGGGCGGTATCGGCGCACTGGTGGTTAGTGCTGGCGCGGCGGCAATCAACTATGCCATTCTGACCTTGGCTCAGGCCGGCGATAACATTGTCTCCACACCACAGTTATACGGTGGCACCTACACCCTGTTTGCCCATATGCTGCCCAGCCTTGGTATTAAGGTAAAATTTGCCAAAGACGATAAGCCTGAGAGCCTCGCGGCGCTTATCGATGACCAGACTAAAGCGGTTTACTGTGAATCTATCGGTAATCCTGCTGGTAATATTGCCGATCTGGAAAACATTGCCAAACTGGCGCACGCACAAGGCGTTCCTGTGATAGTCGATAACACGGTTGCCAGCCCGGTACTGTGCAAACCCATCCAATTTGGCGCCGATATCGTTGTGCATTCCATCACCAAATACGTTGGCGGCCATGGCACCTCCTTGGGTGGCGTGATTGTCGATTCAGGCAAATTCCCGTGGGCGGAACACAAAGCCCGCTTCCCAGTGTTCAATCAACCAGAGCCGTCTTACCACGGAGTGATTTATACTGAAGCGTTCGGTGCCGCCGCCTTTATTGGCCGCGCCCGTACCGTACCTTTGCGCAACACTGGCTCAACGCTATCGCCCATGAATGCCTTTTTACTGTTGCAAGGATTGGAAACCCTGCCACTGCGGATGGAGCGCCATTGCTACAACGCCGCCAAAGTTGCACAGTTTCTTAAAGCTCACACTAAAGTCAGTTGGGTAAGCTACGCCGGTCTGCAAGAGTCGCCTTACTATCCGCTGGCGCAAAAATATATGCACGGCACCCCGTCCGCCATTTTGTCGTTTGGGTTAAAAGATGGCTACGAGGCCGGGGTACGATTCTATGATGCGTTAAAGATGATTAAACGTTTGGTGAACATTGGTGATGCCAAGACGTTGGCCTGTCACCCGGCGTCAACCACTCATCGCCAGATGGCACCAAATGAGCAATTACAGGCTGGCGTTAAACCAGAGATGATCCGCCTGTCCATTGGTATTGAACATATCGATGACATCATCGCCGATCTGGATCAAGCGCTGAACACCTAAGCACTAGTGGTTGTCTTGTCCTAAGATAGGTTATCAAGCAGAAAGCGCACTTTAAGTGCGCTTTCTGCTTATATACTCAGCAATGGTCTCAACCGTCAACCACACTGAACTACCACTGCATTTCGCCAGTGTTGACTTTGGCACTAAGTTCCAGCGATTGCTCACCAGCCAAAGTGGGATATTTGGCTTTCATCATCGCCACTACTGCCGCCGAACCATGTTCACTTTTTAGTGCGGCATCAAAATCTTGCAGGTACTGTTTAGTAAATTCCAGCGCCTTCACCCCCGCTGGCATAGTGTGAATATAATGTCCAGGGATCACCTTTACGGGGTTAAGCGCTAACATGGCATCAAGATCATCACGCCAGCTTTGTCTTGCAGCCACACTCTGGGTATCTGCGGTCCACACATGTTGACCAGACACCACCCCAACGCCACCTAAAATTGTACGGTTCTGCGGTATCCACAAAAATGCACCATAATCATTGGCTTTGTGCAGCTCTACCGTTACGCCGTCAACCGTAAACTGCTTTTTATCAGTCACCTGCGGCACGATGATTTCGCTTGGAGCCCCGGCTTTTAACAGCGGCCCCCAATACGCAATTTTGGCGGCTTTCGTGGCATTGATATGCTCGACGACTTTTTGAGTAGCAACCACCTTGGCCTCTGGGAACGCCGCCACTATCGGCTGCAAACCAAAATAGAAATCAGGATCGCCACAAGTGATCAAAATGGTGGTCAAATGCTTGCCACTTGCTTTAATGAGCTTTACCAGTGCAGCGCCATCTTGGGTGCTGAACTGCGCGTCCACCAGCATGGCTTCATGCGGTCCACTAATCAAAGTCGAGCTGATGGGGAATATCCCATTCTGCTGGGGGTTGTACGTTTGTAATTGCAATGTCGCGCCATTGGCGCTGGCAACACTCGCCAGTAATCCGACAACGGCGACACACCACAGTTTAACTAAATGTTTCATTTGCTACTCCTTTCGATGGTGCTGTGCTCACGCCGATAACCATTGGCGCAGTTGCTTAACTAAGGCTGCTGGCTCACCATAAAAACGGCTAACCGGCACATTGATAAATTGTTCACCGCGTTGCAGCAATAGACTGGGAAACCCTTGTGCACCGTGCTGTACCATCAGTTGCCGCGTTTGCTCAATTGCTTGCGTGGCCTGTTTTTTAGCCGCATCACTGCTGGCTTGTTGCCACCGTCCAGTGTCTATCGCCAAATCTGCAGCCAAGGCGCTCAATACCGCAGGCTGAGTGATATCTTTGCCTTCCACATACCAAGCGTGCTGCGCTGCCGCCAGAAACGCTAACGCATCGCCATCATCTTGCTGTTGCAGTGTTAGCATCGCCGCACTGGCGGGCAGTGAATCCAATACCACCGACTGATCACGGCACAAGTGCTCACGATAATTATCACCAAAAACGGCCCCGGTCAGTTCCGCAATGCGGGCATCGTGTTCACTGACATGCTGATGCCAGTCGGCATTGATTCGACGGCGGCTATAGCCGATAAACAAGCCGCCTGAGTGCAAAACATTGTGGCTCGGCCATGCAGCGGCTGTGGCTTGTAGCAGCGGTAAAGCGCCATAACTCCAGCCACAGAGCGGGTCAATTATCCAGTGCAAAGTGAATTGTGTTGCTGTAGTCATCATGAAATCTCCTGCGTTCAATCAATGCTGCTATTTTAAGTTTCATTTTCAGCAACAAAATCCCCATAATAAGACATAGTTTGTTTCTTAAATCGAGCAGATGAATGGACAGGATCACCGCTGCGCAGGTATTTAATCGTATTTGTGAATTGGGTAGTTTAAGTGCCGCATCACGGGCGATGGGGATGTCGCGACCGATGATCAGTCGCTATTTAGCAGAAATGGAAGACTGGGCCGGAACGCGCTTGTTGCATCGCTCCTCGCGCAAATTAAGCTTAACGCCTGCAGGCGAGCAACTGCTATTACAAACCCAAGCGCTGCTGCAAGTCGCCGAAGGGATCAGTCAAGTGGAACGGCAACAAACGGTGGCGGGAACCTTGCGTATTTCCTGCGCCCATTTCACCGCGCAGCGGATTTTGAATCCGCTGTTGCAGCAGTTTCTCAAGCAACATCCCGCCCTGAAAGTGGAAATACAGATCAGTAATCAAAACGTTAACTTGGTAGCGGAACGAATCGATTTGGCGCTACGCATCACTAACGAGCTAGATCCCAATATTATTGCCAGAAAATTGGGTGACTGCCGTTCGGTGCTATGTGCCAGTGCCAACTATCTTGCCGAGTATGGCTCGCCGCAAACACCCGCACAGTTAATCAACCATAACTGTTTGCACTATAGTAACTTTTCTGATGGTTACTGGTCGTTTACAGCACCAAATGGCGAGCCCATTGATGCGGCAATTCGAGGGAATTTGTGCGTCAATGAGTCTTCCATTTTACTGGATGCCATCCTCAATGATGCAGGTATTGCGATGTTGCCAACGTTAGATGCCGCGCCTTATATCCAAAGTGGTCAGCTAATTCCGCTGCTTGGCGACTACCCGCCACAATTACTGGGGATCTATGGTATTTATCGCAGTCGCTTGCATCAGCCATTAGCCTTGAAATTGTTGCTGACGGCCTTGCAGGACTATCTGCGGCAAGCAGATCAGCAGGCGTTAACCCAAATGACCATTAACTCACCATAGCGCCAGTGTTTTTCCATGTGATACGCTGACGCGGCAATAAGCACTCAGCGCGGGCGCTATTTTCAAGTGGCCGCAACGCCGAGAAAGCTAACCACCGCGGTCATCCGCTCACGGTGAAGATGAAACATGAATCCAACAAAAGTGGTGCGTGAACAGGTAAAACAGTTGACCGACTTGCCCAATATTGGCAAAGCCATGGCGGGCGATCTGCAACGATTGGGCATTAGCACGCCGCAACAACTGCATGGACGCGATCCCTACGCGTTATATCTGGCGTTATGTGAGTTGACCGGGGAACGTCAAGATCCTTGTGTGCTTGACGTATTTATTGCCATTACCCGCTTTGTGGATGGTGAGGATGCCGCCCCTTGGTGGCACTATACGGCCGAGCGAAAAGCCCGCTATCAACGCTAGTGATGAACACCGTTTGCCGTTTATTCACTGGCAGTCAGGGCGGTGATGATATGCGGCATCCGCCGTTTCATCTCCTCCACAAACAACCGAAGCTTCGCCGGATAAAAACGCGCGTAAGGATAGATGATATAAACCGGTAATGGCGGTGCCTGCCAGCCGGGCAATAGCTGTTGCAACCGTCCCGCACGCACATCTTTTGCAACTAGCCATTCTGAGCCCACACCGATACCCAACCCGTTGACGGCCGCGCTGCACAAGGCATAAAGGCTGTCGGTGTAGAATCTGGGCGTGAGTTTCAAGGTGTACTGTTCGCCACTTTGGTGACTGAGTATCAGCTCATTACGGTAAAAAGTTTGCAGCGACAACCAGGGTTTCTGCTGCAATTGTCGCGGATGCGTCAGTGCGCCCCAGGTTGCCACTAGCGTTGATGACGCCACTAGGATGCGCGGAACTTCGGCCAGTTTAATCGCCACCATATTCGCATCGCTCACTTCCCCCACCTGAATGGCACAATCAATATCCGAAGCGATAAAATCCTTGATGGCACGGTCATCATGCAGCAGCCATTGTACCGAGACATCAGGATACTGCCGCATAAAATCTGCTAGGGGTGCCACCAGTGCATCCTGTCCAAAAGCATGCGGCGCAATTACTCGCAACATGCCTTCTGGTGCCTTAATGGCCCCAGTCAACTCGCTGTCAAAACTGTCCCACCGTTCCACCAATTCTTTGGCACCCGCATAATAACGCTCCCCCACTTCCGTCAAACGGAACTGATGAGTGGAGCGGTGCAGCAGTTTCAGGCCTAACTGTTGTTCCAAAGTTTGGAGACGGCGACTGATAGTTGGCTGAGTGGTTGCCATCTGTTTGGCGGCAGCAGACATTGAACCCGCCTCTACAATCCGGATAAAGGTTTTCATCAGCTCGATGCGGTCGGGTACGTTAGCAATGACCATGATTGCACTTCCTTTTGTTGTCAGACAACACGCCAGCAGTTTTATACACATTACGTATATCAAGATTACCAGTCAGCCATCTACACAGCAAATATCAGCGGATTATCATCACATCCATCGAAATCAATAGGTATACCATGATGAAATCCATGCACGATACACATAACACCCAACAACCGGCTATTCCCGGTTATTTGATCTTCATGTTGGCTTTGACCGCAGGGATGGCCGTTGCTTCACTGTATTATTGTCAACCATTACTGGCATTGCTCGGCAACGATTTTCACCTGAACAGCGCTACGGTTGGCACATTACCAACACTGACACAGGCAGGTTATGCACTTGGGCTAATGTTGTTGATCCCGCTCGGAGACAAATTTGACAGGCGCCACGTGATACTTGTTAAAGGTCTAGCGTTAGCCACAGCATTGGCCTTTACCGCAGTTAGCCCAGGTTTGGCACTAGTGCTAGTGGCCAGCTTTATCGTAGGGATCACCGCCACCATGGCGCAGGATGTAATCCCCGCGGCGGCGGCCATGACGGACAGTAGTCAGCGTGGTCGAGTTGTAGGACAAGTGATGACCGGATTATTGACGGGGATACTCCTGTCACGGGTGATCAGTGGTTTTATCGGTGAATGGTTCGGCTGGCGCAGTGTTTATCTCGCCGCGGCTGCAGCCATGTTACTGGTGACGATTTTACTATGGCGCGCCTTGCCGCGGTTTACCCCCGCCAGTACGCTGAGTGTTGGTGAGTTATACCGCTCTATGTTTAGTTTACTGGCGACTCATGCCAAATTGCAGAAAGCCGCCGTAGCACAAGGACTGCTAAACGCCGCCTTCAGTGCCTTCTGGACCACATTGGCATTAATGCTCTATCAGAATTTTCATCTAGGCAGTAGTGCCGCTGGCCTATTTGGTCTTGCCGGTGCAGTTGGCGCATTAACCGCACCTTTTTTTGGTAAAGCGGCCGACCGTTTTGGACCACAGCGCATGACACGGATTGGGGCACTGCTGACCGGCGTATCATTTTTACTGATGCTGTTTGCGGGAAGTGCGATTAACACCACATGGTATTTGCCAATATTGGCAGTGCTAACGGTGAGTTTTGATATGGGGGTGCAAATGTGTCTGATCTCCCATCAGACCATCATCTACAACACCGCCCCCCATGCGATGAGTCGAGCCAATGCCATTCTGCTAGCCGGAGTATTTATCGGCATGACCAGCGGCAGTCTGGTTGCCAGCCAGCTATTTAGCCACTGGGGTTGGCAGGCCGTGATAGCCTTTGCCACGTTGGTATCCGCACTAGCGCTGCTACTGCGGTTGCTGCCAGAACGGCGCACTATGATAAGTGACACTGTGATTTAGGTAACATTTTACTTACAGTAATCCGGCTGCAGTTCACGCCGCGCAAAATACTGCGGCCACCAAGTTGTTTTTTTGACCAGTAGCGCAAATTTTCTGTGGTCATACGGGTAATTTGGACAACCGTGTGCGACTCAGCGCACCGACAATCTCCCCAGCAAAGCAGGTTGGCCATCAATGGCAAGTCATTGTGGCTGACCGAAAGGAAATCATCAGATGAAAACAGCGGTATTGGTTATAGATGTACAGCGCGCTTTTTTCGAGCAAGAACCACTGCCCTATCGCGCTAAGGCAACCATTAACAACATCAATGCAGTCACCGAATGGGCGCGCGCGCAACGTTACCCGGTGGTGTTTATTCAACATCAGCGTGCGGGGCTGGAGCCTGGCGGCGATGGCTGGCAGTTGCAACTGGATTTATTGGTGCGTCATGGTGATCAATTTGTTCAGAAAAGCACACCGGATTCGTTCCAGAACACCATTTTAAAACCGCTGCTGGATCAACACGGCATTGACCACTTGGTCATTTGTGGTTTTGCCACAGAGTTTTGCGTAGACACCACGGTACGCCGTGC
Source organism: Shewanella sp. 4t3-1-2LB (assembly GCF_017368415.1). Classification (NCBI taxonomy): domain Bacteria; kingdom Pseudomonadati; phylum Pseudomonadota; class Gammaproteobacteria; order Alteromonadales; family Shewanellaceae; genus Shewanella; species Shewanella sp. 4t3-1-2LB. The sequence continues at coordinate 48,194 of NZ_JAFNJD010000028.1, read as the reverse complement.
AGCGGCTCTGGGATATTCAGTAGACTTGGTAGCCGATGCCCATACCACACTGGATAAAGCCCATGCTGATGCCGCCTGTATCCGCCATCATCACAACTGCACGCTACCGGCGATTACCAGCTTTGGCGTTACCATCCGCGCCGTGCCAACGGCTCAATTAGTGTTGACAGAACAACACCCGGCAACATTAGTGTTATAACGCCTATTGGACGCAGTAACCGCATAAAAAACGTGGCTCAATGGCCACGTTTTTTGGGTTAGGCGTTAATATCAGTTAGGAATAATCTCTCTGATCTGAATATCAAACCAGCTGGCACGCCCGTTAGGCGCGGTAGACTTGACTTGTACCTGCTGAAATCCATGTAATGTCACGGGTACCCAACTCATATTCTCAGCATCTATGCTGTTGTTATTGGCATCGTACCAAGTCACACGATATTGTAGATTCAGGTTATAAGATGTATGACTGCGTAAGGTAGCATAGCCACTCAACTGACCACCATCTGGATAGGCTTTTATCGATTCTAGGCTCACCTTGCGACCAATGCTGACATTATCAACCCGGTTAACGCCCTGTGAATTTGCATAAATCCCGGCAGTATTGGTTACACAGGCACCAAGTGTCAGCAACGCCACTGTCATCAGCACAGCTGTTTTCATTCTAGATACTCCTTCATCAATCGATCAAAAAATGCGCCCTCGCAGTGGCAATCAGCTGTTTGCGATTAGTCTGCCAGCAGTTGATATGCACGTTAGCCACACGTCTTCCTTGGCGAGTGATATAGCACTCAGCAAAAGAGTCTTTATGATACCCCGCACGTAAATAATCGATAGAAAAATCGACTACTTTAGGCACTTTACTGGTCTGCATAAACACCATCAACTGGATGATGGCTGACATTTCCATAAAGCCAGCAATCACCCCGCCATGCAATGCGGGCAGTACTGGATTACCGATGTTGTCATCTTTTGCTGGCAGCCGAAACACCAGTTCGTCGCCAAAACGATTGACCTCCATGCCAATAAATCGGGCATAGGGCACATGTTCCAGCAGATAGTTAAAATCGTTGGTTTCAGCGACTTTGGCTACCAGACTTTTGACATCGCTTATCTGAGGTTTGTTCTCGCTCATGGCTACTGCTCATCCCCCATTAATGCTTGTCGGAACGCGTCACCTATCATTTCAGGGCTAATCCGCATAAAACTGCCCACGGCGTGCGCAATTGGATCATCGATGCTGTCCTGGTAGGCGAAACCGCGGGTAAAAGCGACACTTGAGGATAAACGGTAGCATTCAGCAAACCCGAATATGGGTTTATGAGGTTGCGCAGGCTTCATATAGTCCACCCGCAGATCCAGCGTGGGGGAGATCTCTAATGAAGCAAATTTTTGCTTGATTGCACACACGACCGCGCAACCACTGGCGGTATCCATCAAGGTGGTGATCACACCGCCATGTAACACGCCGGTGTCGGGATAGCCAATCAACGCCTCGTTATAGGGTAACTCCAATAGCACATGATGTTCGCTGGCCTCATGTACCTGCAACCCCAGGCGGCGACACTGGGCTAACTGATTAACAAACCGGGTCGCCAAGCCGGTCATTGGAAAAAATTCTGGATTGGTCTTCATTTATCGCTCTTGTCGGTGCTTTTGCAACTGAGCATCGGCCCTAACGGCTCACCGCCCAGCAGATGCATATGCACATGGAATACTTCCTGACCACCATACTCATTACAGTTAACAATCAGACGGTAACCATCTTCAGCAATGCCGGCTTCTTCAGCCAATTTGGCGGCCACGGTAAACATCCGTCCCAGCGCCTGTTCGTCGGATGCCTTCACATCATTAATGGTGGGGATCACATGATTAGGAACAATCAGCAGATGCACTGGGGCCTTAGGCGCTATGTCTCTGAAGGCAGTGACCAGATGATCCTGATACACGATATCGGCGGGAATTTCACGCCGTACAATTTTACTGAATAGGGTTTCTTCGGCCATAGTCCACTCTCCGGTGTGTTGTTTTCAAAGCCTTAATATCACAGTTTTTCACTGTTTAGCCATTATAACCGAAGCAATCACAGATGGAGCGACCAAACCCGACTCACAGTTGCTAATTGCCGCATAAACGCTGTAAACCAGCAGCAACAGCATCGACACTGGCAGCATAGCGGGACAGTATAAGACTTTGAAAATCTGCAATGATGATTGCTGGCGGCGGGCATTTTTGGCAGCATGGCATCATCTTAAGCCCACATACATTCTCGTCCCATGATCCGTTATCAGATTACCGCCATCGATCCGGTGGCCCATCTGTTTGAAGTCGCGTTACGTATTGATAAACCCGCCTCGGTGCAACAGCTGTGGCTGCCCGCTTGGTTGCCCGGCAGTTATATGGTGCGTGACTTTGCCAAAAATCTTATCGATATCCGTGCATTTGATGAAATCAATCGGCCATTGCCGCTACAACAACTGGACAAGCAACGCTGGCAAGTGAGTTCCAGCGCCGAGGTGCTGCACCTGCGTTACCGGGTTTATGCCTGGGATTTATCGGTACGCACCGCCCACCTGGATCAGACTCACGGTTTCTTTAACGGCAGTAGCGTCTTTCTGGCGGTGGCTGGTCGCGAGCAACAAACACATGAAGTTGAAATTCTGCCACCCAAAGGAATAGTAGACTGGCAACTAGCCACCATGTTACCTCGTGTTAGTGGCGACGACTGGCAGTTTGGCCGTTTTCGTGCAGCGGATTACGATGAACTTATCGATCATCCGGTAGAGATGGGCACCTTTACTATAGGTACTTTTAATGCCTGCGGCGTACGTCATGATGTTATTCTCACCGGGCGTCATTACTGCTGTATGCCGCGTTTGCTGGCCGATTTAACCACCATCTGTGAAAGCCAGATCCAACTGTTTGGTACGCCAGCGCCGTTTGACCGTTACCTGTTTATGACCCAAGTGCTAAAAGACGGCTTTGGAGGCTTGGAACATCGAGCCTCCACGGCCCTGCATTGCTCCCGCCATGAACTGCCACAATCAGTGGATGCGCCAGTGGATAAGGACTATCGCAACTATCTGACGCTCTGTAGCCATGAGTATTTCCATAGTTGGAACGTCAAACGCATTAAACCTGCGGCTTTTATGCCGTATCAGTTACAAGCTGAAAGTTACACCCGCCAGTTATGGGCTTATGAAGGCATCACCTCTTATTACGATGACTTGATGACCTACCGCAGTGGCTGCATTGACAAACAAGGCTACTTGGAACTACTCAGCCAGACCTTTACCCGCGTTTATCGCGGTAGTGGCCGCTTACTACAGAGCCTGAGTGATTCCAGTTTTAATGCTTGGACTAAGTTCTACAAACAGGATGAAAATGCGGGCAATGCGATTGTTAGCTACTACACCAAAGGCGCGTTATTTGCCTTATTCCTCGATTTAACCCTGAGATTAGAAACTCATGGCAAAAAATCGTTGGATGACCTGATGCGCCTCCTGTGGCAACGTTTTGGTCAAAAAGCCCTTGGCACCGCTGATGACAGCCACCAGCAACTTTACAGCGAGTTGTTGGGCCGTGATGCTACTGCAGAATTTGCTTGGCTCCACCAAACAGAAGATTTACCACTGGCCTCGCTGCTCGCGCAATTTGGCGTTGAACTGAAACTGCGTACCAGCAGTGGTAATAGCGATCAAGGTGGTGGCAACATCGACGGACTCACCGTCGGTTTTGGCGCTAAATATAAGGCGGAAAGCATTGGGATCCGCCTGACCAGTATCAGCAACGGCTCCGCCGCTCATAAAGCTGGCCTCAGTGCTAAAGACCTATTGATTGCGGCTGATGGACTGCAAGTCAGCGCGCAATTTGAGCAAGCATTGCAACGCTATCAGCCCGGAACATCCATCACCCTGCATTGGTTCCGCGATGATGTGCTGATGACAGGAGAATTACCTATTGAAGCCGCCGCCAAAGATACGGTGTCACTTATCTTAAAAGATGATGTGCAGGCCAAAGCTTGGTTGGACTAGTCGGTTAATGCGCTGATTTGCCTAACACTTATGTGCCGAAAAAGAGTGGTGCCAGCCACTCTTTTGCTTTCAGCATGCCAGGCATCATTCATTACTTGGCACGCGCAAGACAATAACATCGTCGCTGGCATCTTATGCCAGCCATAGCACCGATTCGGCGAACTAAACCGTGAGTTCTGCATATCTGCTTCGCAAAACGCGCAGATTGCTTTACTATGCGCCACCCCAAAAAATTTCCGCTGAAATACCTAGGCCAATATGTCTGCCAATGCACTCTATAACGATCTTTCCGGCTACTACGATTTAATGTGTGTCGATATCGACTATCAAGCCCAAAGTCATTGCATCCGCAGGCTCCACCAAATTTTTGGCAACGGCGGTAATACCCATCTCGATTTAGCCTGCGGTACCGGCCCGCACGTACGCCATTTTATCGATTATGGCTTTCAAAGTTGTGGACTGGATATTAACCAGCCAATGCTTGATATTGCGGCAGAGCGTTGCCCAGAGGCAGAGTTTACCCGGCAGGATATGAGCAGTTTTGCAGTAGCTAAACCGCTGGATTTGATTACTTGCTTTCTCTATTCCATCCACTACAACGGCGGCCTCGATAAGCTGCAGCAATGTATCAGCCACGTTCACCAAGCATTAAACCCCGGTGGCATTTTCTGCTTCAATGTGGTCGCAAAAGACAAAATAAACAATGCGTTATTTGTTAAACACAGCACCAAACACGCAGACGATTTATTCTCTTTCCGCTCCAGTTGGTTTTATAGCGGCGCTGGCGACATGCAGTCACTCAAACTCAGCATTGAGAAATCTAACGCCAGCGAAACCCAGATATGGCATGACGAACATCCCATGGTGGCGTTCTGCTTTGCCGACTTAATCGCACTGCTACAGCCTTACTTTGAAGTACATATGTTTGAACATGACTACAACAAAATCATGCCGTGGGATCAACAATCCGGCAATGCCATTGTAGCGTGCGTGAAGATCTAACGTCGACGCACGTTATTGGACAGAAACGTGATAGACACTTTGCTCTAACTCGTCAGTTTTGGATTAAAATTTTTATGGGTTAACGCCGCAATAAACGGCTGAAAAAGCTTGGCTATAATTAGTGAGGTACGAACTAAGCCAAGCTTTTTGGGTCCGCACTTGGTTGCTTTGTTATGTATCGTCGCGCTCAGAGTTAGCGTATATTTTAGCAGCCAAATCATCCATGTACTCAGAGATTAGTGGAGATAAACGATCAAATGCTTTATCTAAACCAGTGAAGTTTTCTTTTTTTACCCAGCCTTTACTTGAATGTTTTGAAGCAAGTTTTTCAGATACCTTGCCAACATGCTTAATAGCGTTATTCAATTCAAGTAACTCATCGAAAGCTTGAAAGTTTTTAACTAACTTCAAGTCGAAAGGTAATGCTTTTTCTAAGGAATTAAAATTAAAGAGTTTGGAGGAATCAATAGAAGGCATGTGCCATTTAACAACTCGTTTTGTGTGAATTTCAACAAGCTTAAAAAGAGCTGTTATAGATAATTCATAAGAAAGAGTTTTAACCTGATTGACTAGATAATATTGATCATCAAGAACTCCCCTATAATCCTCCATATCTCTAGGATCTTCAAATTGGTCGGGAGATAAATTATCCCACTCATGATCAATTTTGCCTTCCCAGTTACAAATCGACTTATCTACAAGTTTCCTAAACTCCACAATAGCTTCATCATTTATTCTTCTGTGGCTGTTCTCTAATATCTTGCTAAAGCTAATACCACCCATGATTTACCCTTAGATACATAGACATCATGATTCCCTGACCGAGGTGTCGACCTCCTGCGTTGTCGTGGGTTAGTCGAACCAGAGCCACACTGTTAATGAGCATTAATCGTTAACAGAAACAGGAGATCGACATGTCTAAACCTAGCACGATTTTCATCGGCATGGATGTGCACAAAGAAACCACAGATGTTGCGTTTGTTTCTACCGAGGATAGTGCCGTCTCTTTTTATGGCACTATCCCCACCAACAGTCGTTCTGCTCTCAACATTATCAAGAAGTTTGCAAATAAAGCCAGTCACTTATGTGTAGTTTATGAAGCAGGCCCCTGCGGCTATTGGCTCTACCGATTGTTAAAACACAAGGGCATTGAATGTTGGGTGGTTGCGCCATCCCTCATCCCCAAAGCTCCTGGCGATAAAGTCAAAACCGATAGGCGTGATGCCATGACGTTGGCGCGCTTGGCGAAGGCCGATTTAATTCAATCGATCCACATTCCCGATGCTCCTGATGAGGCTATTCGAAACCTTATTCGATGTCGAGAAGATTGCATGGTGGATTTACGTCAGGCTCGGCAGCGACTGAAGTCCTTTTTATTGCGTAACGGCCTCTCTTATTCCGGGCGGGATAATTGGAGTGATGCCCATAAACGCCACTTAGCCGATCTGCGATTTTACGAGCCTGCACAAAACATCACATTCCAGCATTACCGAAGTATCGTTGAGACGCGCTACCAACAACTCCAGCACACCGAACGTGAGTTAGAAGTCGTAGTGCAACAGTGGCGCTGGTTTCCATTGGTCCAGTTTCTTACTGTGTTCCGTGGTATTCGGTTTATCAGTGCAGTGTCTTTGGTGGCCGAACTTGGCGATCTGCAGCGCTTTGCCAGCCCTCGCTCATTAATGAATTTTGTGGGTCTGACCCCTTCGGAGCACTCCAGTGGCCAACGCCAACAACAAGGGTCAATCACCAAGTGTGGTAATACCCATGCGAGGCGAATTTTAATAGAAGCCGCGTGGTCTTATCGATTTCCTCCCAAGGTCTCTCGTGAGCTACAAATTAGGCAGCAAGAACACTCGCCTAAGCTGTTGCAGCGCTCTTGGGAAGCTCAGCTTCGACTGTGCAACAAGTTCCGCCGCATGAAAGCCAGAGGCAAAGAGCACAGCAAGGTGGTAACGGCGGTTGCCCGTGAATTACTGGGATTTATCTGGGATGTCGGGCAGCGATTTAACCCGGAGAGTCACTCAGTGGGCTAAGTGGTAAAGCAGGCAAAAGTTGCAACCTGAATGAGAGCGATTGGCGGCAGCGGTGTGAGCAACCCTCGACGGCGTTAAGCGATATCAACTCGCGTCCCTAGACAGAGGCAAGGCTCCAACGGCGTAAACAAGTCATGCGGATAACCAAACCCGCGAATATCAGCAAGGTCAACCGCCGAAACTGATTTGCCAAAGATCACTCATTCAGGTTCTTTCTGGCCAGACAAGGCTTCTGGACAAGAAAGCTATGTACCTATTGACTGAATCGCCACTACTTCACTAGACATCAGGGTGTCAATGAAATACGGGCCATTCCACGTCCATTTTTAAGGCGCTTGTTATGATTCACTTTCCACTGATACTGTTTTAAAGCTTACTGCTGAATCAATGGGTAGATCATTTAGCAGGATTTCTAATTCATGGTAAGAGCCATTAACGTTCAAAGTAAGCTTTAATTTCATCGCACTTTTCCAGCTACCAAACTCTGAAGCATCTTTTGAAAACTGTGATAAGGCATCATCACTTAATTTAAGGGTGCCGCTCATAGGAATATTATTTGCCATTTTTATATTTGACACTACGACGTTATACATAAAGCCTGATTTTAAATTGATCGTTCCATTCATCGATTAACTCCATAATTTTTATTGCAGCATAACGCCCTATTAAGGTGTGAGCAACGCAATACCGAAGCTCCCGCAAACCACCTTAAACACTAAAACCAACACATAGTGAAAATGCCAAGCGTTGCAAATCCCTCTTAAACAGTTTGTTGTGAGCGCAGCCCAAGTTCTGCACGAGCCGCTATAACAAACAACTCTCGAAAGTCTGCATATACCTTGCCTGTATCTTTAGCTAACTCTAATGAATACATGTTTATTAAGATTTCAAACATATCAACTGCTTTCTTGTATACAACGTCACTAGATACCAATTGAACTTGCGACAGTAAGCCTGCAACTTTTTGTAGCCTAACGTTAGCATCTGACTTATCAGTTAGGGCTTGTAAAGCAGCAGAATTTGACTCTGACAAAAACTGTGAATACAACTGCCGCCTTTCTCTTGCGAACTCCGACGACAATTGATGAACCATTTCCTTTTTCTTGATGGATGCGCTGGCAAAATACGAAGCGCAGCTACCAGCAAAAACACCAAATAGCGCAATTGATGCAGATATTATCGGAGTAATCTCATATTCCATATTTTCCCTCTATCTCATAACGAGCATAACGCAACGGCGCGGTTTTCCGTGTCCGTTGCCTTGGCTTGTTTTGTGAGCCACAGATTACGTAGGAGGTGCGCATGATGAGCTATTTGACTTCCTTATATCTGAACTCTTCCAACATGAGAATGTTTGTTCCTCACTTGAAGCTGGCTGGCGGAGGCTGCGTGCAAGCTCGTATCATCTGCAACGCTAATGCTTCCTGCGCGACTAAACTGACAAGCAACATGCTTAATCAGCGCTAATCAACTGGTTACGCAGTAACTTTGTAGTATTACTAAAATTTGGTCAATATTTGTATGTCAGGTTTAGCCTAGAATCACATGCTAAATCACAATGGGGCATCACTTTATTAAACACTTTTTCGCGCTTTAACTGAATATAACAGTGGAACCTGCTGCCCCTTGTGCAGCAGTTGGTAGCCCAAATCCGGTACTAATTCCAACCCATCAAAACACTTATAAGGGCTATAAGGATACTCGCAGAAAGACTCCACGGTTAATCCCACGCTGATTAAGGCGCTGATGACCTCACTCACTGAATGTGACCAAGTCACCACTGTTGACTCAGTACCATCGCAGTTTTCTGTATAAGTGCCCTCATTTTCAATATCAGGCTCATTACTAGGGAAATAGGAGTAGCCAGAGAGCAACTCGTAAACGGGATGGAACTCAACTAAATGAAACTCCCCACCAGATTTCAAAGAATTGGCGATTGTTTGTGCCCAATCCACCAAATTGGATAACCAGCACAAAACACCGTATGACGTAAATACGATATCAAATTGTCGCTTATTTTCACGGCCAAACTGAACAACATCGCTTTCTATAAATTCGGCAGTTAAGCCCAACGACTGCTTTAACAAATTCGCTTGCGCGATTGCATCTGCAGACAAATCGACACCTGTCACTTCTGCCCCCAAACGCGCCCAAGACAAGGTATCTTGACCAAAGTGACATTGCAGATGTAGTAACGATTTTCCCCGTACATCACCCACTTGTTTCAGTTCGATGGGGTTCAACGAACATTTACCTTTTTTAAAGGATGCCACATCATAAAATTCTGATTTAACGTGTATTTTAGTTCTTTTATCCCACGCTTCTTTATTTATACTCAAATAATCCATTTTACGTCCAATGCTTAATTTTGTTGTCTAAGGCCTCAACCGAAGACAAAACCGCTCACGCAATCGCACAAAACCGTCCCTCCCCCAAAGGCCCCCAAAATCATGGGTGTTTTGCCGATTTGAGTTGATTGCTATGCCCCTTTTTGCAGCAACATTTGTCGGTAGGATTTTGTCTCCAACGCCAGGGGAGTTAGCCCAAACTTGCTAGCCAACGCTTCTAATTCAACTTTGTACGTTGCTAGCATAGATTCGTCGTCAGTCATAATGGCAAACTCGGCAAAATCACCGAGCCCCTCCAAAGAATCTACCGTAATATGAAATGGCCCAACAAAGAAGATGCTTCGGGTTTTCTGAGCATTGAGCACCACGTTATATCCCATGGTTTCCAGCATGCTACAGGCCTTTGAAGCATCGCTGATGTTGGTGGCTTCACATCGGTCAGGCTCAGGCCCTTTGACTATCCACAACTTGATACCTGAAGGCTCCATAGTGCGAATACACAGGCTTTTATGCTGCGACTGTAACGCATTGTCCGCAGAGTCGAAGTAGCGGTCACATTCGACGTTATCTTCCAGCATGGTTTCATGAGGGATGGAATTTAATACTTTGATAAATTCTGCTTTTGAGTTAAGCCGATACTTCAGTTCGACCTCGTATTTACCTTGAAAATGATGAGTGTTCATAAGTTACTTTGACAAAAAAAGAAAATGCTAATGATTGTTGGGCCACCATTTAAACGGATGCGCCATGCCCAACACTAAGGGATCCCCGCATAACGCTAACCAAGTGTGCTTAATACCAGATCATACAGGCCATTCCCAACATCGACACGCATAACCCCATCCATGGGGTTCCTTCGCGTCATCCCTGACGTGGAGGGTCGACTTATCGGAATAGCCACTATTCCTCGGGTGAAGCGCAATTAGGAACAACTATCCAGTCCCTTGTAACAAGACAGACACACAGGAAGCACTATGTTAGCTGCCGCCCTGCTTATCTACGAATGTGACAATCTCAATTTTGTTACCATCGGGATCGATAACAAATGCAGCAAAATAACTATTGCTATATTCCGCCCTATATCCAGGTGCGCCATCTGACTTGGCGCCCAAAGCAACAGCCGTATTGAAAAAATCCTCAACTTGCTGAATTGATAATGCTCGCAGACACACATGGAACCCATCACTTATGCTGTATGACGAAAGATTGAGGCGATGATTTAGCCAAAAGTCTGCATACTTTTTGCCAAATCCCACAGTCCCATCTTTTACTACAAGCTTTGAGTATCCTATTTTCGCCAAAACCGATTCATAGAATGTAGAAGATAATTCCAAATCCCTAACGGGGATAGACACATGATCAATCATCGAGACCTCCTGTCAATTTTGGTTGCTGCTAACGCGCCAATAAGCGGCTCAGTCTGCTACGTCTGTTAAAAGTGCGCAGGTCAGATTTGCTTTTTAAGCATCATTACTTGGTGGTGCGCTACCCGCCAGTATTTCATCATCGATATTGATTTCAATACCCGTGACGTATTTTGATTCGTCAGATGCCAGATATAACGCTGCATAGGCAACGTCTATTGGCTCACCCATGGTGCCGAGAGGAATCTCAGAGGATACCGATGCTCCCTAATCTTGAGGATATATTGACGACAGTTACGGATAAAGACGCTTTTATCAAGGTATTGATTAAATTTAAAAAATTTTAATCAATGCTCCATTTTACCCTGCAAAAAGTTTAAAACAGCTCGATTAAAAACTGCAGGTTGATCCATCATAGATAAATGCCCGGCATCTTTAATTCTCAGCAGTTTAGCAGCCGGCATTACTGCGACAGCCTTGGCAGCAACTTCAATTGGGAATAGCCGATCATTTTCGCCCCAAAGCACAAGTGTCTGGTTTTTTATGCTGCATAGCGCCTCTTCCGAAAAGGCCGACACTGCAGCCCCCCGACCTTGTAAAAAAGCCTTCTTTCCCCCGTGACTCTTCAGCACCTCGATGGAATAACGTCCATGATTAGGGTCGCGATTTGCAGGCTTAAACAGGATATAGCGAGAATAAAAACGATTCGCGAAAGACGATGGAAAGGTGTTCAGCCACGCCATGCCAGCAATAGACATAAAGGGAGGTTTTGCCCCCAGACCACCGGAATTAACGAGGACAAGTTTGTCTACCATTTCTGGATAGTCGAGGGTAAATTGCAGCGCAATAGCCCCACCTTGAGATAGCCCGATAATATGTGTCTTAACGACACCAATTGCATCTAAAAACTGCTTTAGCCAGCTAGCGAAGTAGGCTTTATCATAGCTAGCATCAGGCTTATCTGATTCGCCATAACCCACAATATCCGGCGCGATAACACGAAAATGTTGTGCCAGAGGGCCAATGACAGGATACCAAGTAACCGCACCAGCCCCACCGCCGTGTAAACAGATAACTGAAGAACCAGCTCCGGCCGATAAATAGGCCGTATTGACAGCACCTGCCATTGTCCTTGTTTGAATAATTGGAATGCCCATAATGTCGATCAGGGCTTGCCTAACGTCTTGCTTAAGCATGTTCTTAAAATCCCCTAGAGACAGTTTTCAACAACTCAGTAAATGTCTCTAACTGCTCAACACCCAATGATTCAAATAACGAAACTGAAGCCTGCGCGAATGAAACCTGAGCATCTTCATACACTTGTTTTCCAGCAGCCGAGAGTGTCACTAGACTGACTCTGGCATCGCGGAGGTTTTCTTCCTTTTTGACCAGACCTATTTTTTCCATAGGATTGATCAGGCGCGTGATACCCGACGGAGTCAAGCCGACCAGCTCGGCAAGATCGCTACGCCGTATTGTCTGCGTTGGTGCCATATATAGTTGATTAAGCACGAGGTATTCACTGACACCAATACCATGGACTGAAAGTGCGCGACCGACTCGCTTCTGGATGGTGCTTTGCAGACTGATAAGACTTATGACTAATCCAGCTTCTACGTTTTTTGGCATAAAAATATCCTTGCACAATGTTTGATTGCGCAAATATATATCGAGATATTTGCGAGATCAAGTATTCATCAAATTTTGTAACTGGATTGGATAAGAATGCCATTCACCGATGACCGCCACTGATTAGCGCCCAAATGCCTTTTGATCGCAATAACAAACAACATATTGGCACTCTTGGCGTTGCCGAGAAGATAACAAAAAAGCGGTTTACTAGAGATGGGGGCTAGCGTTGAACACTCATCATGTCCTATACCGAATTTAGGCTTTCTGCCCCGTAGATTTTGATATTTGAAGGAGCGATTTCCCTAAACGACACGGTGAACACAGGCCAACTTGATTTGGCGCCTAGTCACTTAAGGGCCAATCTATCAGCGCTAGACCCCGAATGGGATTTTGGCGGCCATCATTTTCCGCCGGTCTATCCGTGCGCCATCGACAATGAATGTCCCATCACCCACAGCGTGAATCATACGTTTTTCTTTATGGGCAGGCTCTATGTATGCGGCAACCGCTTCAAGCACCACAATATTATGTGCTTTAACAATATCGACAACGTTGCACTCGATATTCGCGAGGCATTCCTTAATCAAAGGCGCGTTGACCATTCGCCCAGGAACAGCTGTGAGGTTGAATTTGACGAATTTGTCGGTGTCTGTACCAGAGCACATCCCAATACCCACCACTTTGTCGAGCATATCAACTGTGGGAATAGCAATAACGCAGGCTTTGTTGTCCCGCAGTGCTGCGAACGAGTAATTCCACTCTCCAGTGGTGATCGCCAATACCGGTGTAAAATCCAGCACCATAGTCCAAGAGATCGTCATGATGTTGTCTTGCTGTGCACCGTGAGTTGTAACGAGTACAACGGGCCCGGGTTCTATCAGCGTAAACGCCTGACTCAGTGGTAACTGACGCATGTACTCCTCCTTGTTCTTGCTTGTCTAACGCTCAAACTGAGTTTGCCAACCATAAGGTACTAACAGTTAATGCACCCGCATCGCTGCTGCACTTAAGGTCGGTGCAAACATCGACCTAGCCAACACAACCACCACTTTAACTTGATAAACAATAAGTGGATTCGCCACATCACCAAGCATTTTGGGGAAGCCGATGTTGAAAAGTGACTAATTTATCCTAATGCGCGCTGACGTTAAATTTGTGAGATAAGGATTACCTTTGATAAAAACATGAATCGCATGCAGCGGCGTGGTGCATGGAACTCCAATCATAAGGCGGCAGCTTGTGCGGACATCTCAAACAGTCACTGTAAAACTATTTTCCCCCGTCACAGTGACTATAAGACTGAATTATTGATATTGATAAGAAGAGCTAAAACATAAAAAATGCCGGCATAACGCCGGCATTTTTGCCTGAGAAAGTAATCAATATTACTTATTTTTTACCCAGGATTTTTTCTGGAGTGCGACCGTCATCGTGACAGCTGTCACAAGTTGGGTGCTGACCCACGTTCATATCATGCACTGCGTGGCAGTCGGCACACTTCAGTTTGCCATCGTGTGGCTTATGAACTGCGTCCATATCAGCCAGACCGCCGTGGCAGCTCTGGCACTGCTTGAACTCATACTCACCGTCAGCAGATGGTGAACCATCTTTGTGACAAGTTTCGCAACCACCACCCATATCTACGTGGAAATCAGAAATTTTCTGATCTGCCGCGAAAGAAGCAGATGACATCGCCAGAGCAGCCAGACCCGCACCAAACAATGCACTTAACAGTTTATTGCTCACAATTATATCCTCCGGTTTTGACAGCTACTGGGAATTCTTATGTCAGGGTTGACCCCCATCCAGCCGCCAGTAAATAGCACGACTTCAAATTAACTTAGCCAAGCTTTAGGTACTAAGCAAACTAAATTTAAGTCTGGGGTACTTTAACAATATCGGAATAAACAAAATGTGCGCTAAATCAAGTTAACTGCGAACTGAAATGGACTTTTACAAAATTTTTACTTGATAAAACAGTTACTAATACATTAAACCAGAACGATGTAAATTGGTAAGATGGAGGCTGAAAAACACCTCCATTTTACCGTAAACAGGGCAATTACGCGATTTTACGCAATGCCTCAATGCGTTTTTCTAACGGTGGATGGCTCATAAACAGCTCTGCCATAGAACGTTTACCGTTGATACCGAAGGCAGACATAGTGGCAGGCATATCGCCCACTGCCGGCCCTTGACTGAGACGCTGCAACGCAGCAATCATTTTGCCACTACCCACTAATTTGGCAGAACCAGCATCGGCACGGAATTCACGTACCCGTGAGAAATACGCCACAATCAAGGACGCTAAGATCCCGAACAGCATTTCCATCACGAACACCACACCCATATAAGCAAAGGCACCAAGCCCTTCACCTTCTTCGTCATTATTGGCAACCACGTTGCTGACAATGCCAGCTACCACTCGCGCCGCAAAGATAACGAAGGTATTCACCACCCCCTGAATTAATGTCAGGGTCACCATATCGCCGTTGGCAACATGGTTCATTTCATGGCCAAGAACCGCTTCCACTTCATCGGCATTCATACCGTACAGCAACCCGGTGCTTACGGCGACTAACGAGTTGTCTTTACTTGGACCGGTGGCAAAGGCATTCATCTCTGGCGATTGATAGATCGCCACTTCTGGCATCTTCAGCCCTAGTTGTTGTGCCTGCCTAGCAACGGTTTCGAGCAACCAGCGTTCGGTATTGTCTCTGGGGTTAGTGATCACCTCACAGCCCATGGAACGCTTTGCCACCCATTTGGAAATCGCCAAACTGATAAAGGCGCCACCAAAACCAAAAATTGCTGCGAATACTAACAACCCTTCCATTGAACGGCTGTTAACACCCAACAAAGACATCACGATGGAAGCCACTGCAAGAATGGCCAGGTTCGTTGCTATCAACAGAATTACACGCTTCATATCAGCTCCTGTGCATGACATCCGCTACTTCATAATCATTCGATATAGACATAATATGTCCACATAAACACTTTTCAAGAGACACGCAGATTAATTTACGTTTACTTTTATCAATGTTCGTCCAGCATCGCGGCAGAATGGCTGCAGTCTAGAAAGCACCGATTAAAACAAACTTAATAGAATATGAGGGGGTACTGAAGTGATGACATTGGTGCCATTGTTGCCCGACGAAGCTTTTTGTTACTATGGACAGACCAATTATCCAGTCAGGACAATCACATGGCCGTTAATGCTTTACTATTAAGCAGTTCCCGCGCAGGCAATACGCCCTATTTGGCACATGCACTTCCGTTTATCGAGCCACTTACCACTGCCGCACGGAAATGGATTTTTATTCCCTATGCCGCCGTCAGTATGACCTATGATACTTATCTGGAAGCCGTCGTGAACGGGTTAGCACCGCTCAAGCTGGATATCGCTTCAATTCACCAACATGGCGATCCTAAACAAGCCATTCGTGATGCTGATGGCATTCTGGTGGGAGGCGGCAATACCTTCCATCTGCTGCATGAGTTATATCGCTATGATTTACTTCATCTTATCCGCGAACAAACGGCAGCAGGCAAGCCATACATTGGCTGGAGTGCAGGGTCGAATATCGCCGGACAGAGTATTCGCACCACCAATGATATGCCAATTATTGAACCGCCCTCGTTTACTGCATTGGGATTAGTACCGTTTCAAATCAATCCGCATTACAGCAACCTGACAATCCCCGGCCATAACGGCGAGTCACGGGCACAGCGTATCTTGGAATTCAC
Organism: Shewanella sp. 4t3-1-2LB; assembly: GCF_017368415.1. Taxonomy (NCBI): domain Bacteria; kingdom Pseudomonadati; phylum Pseudomonadota; class Gammaproteobacteria; order Alteromonadales; family Shewanellaceae; genus Shewanella; species Shewanella sp. 4t3-1-2LB. The sequence goes on along the minus strand of NZ_JAFNJD010000028.1, from coordinate 32,031 downwards.
TTGTGTCGATCCACTCACGCCAGTGCTGGGGATCCAAGAAGGTACTGCGCTGCGGCTTGAAGCGGACAAACTGGCGCTACTTGGCGACAAGGAAGCTTATCTGTTCAGTGGCGTAGAGCAGGAAATTCCGGTGCCCATAGGCAGTGATTTGTCCCACTTGCTGCAGCGAATCTCATAGTTAACAGTGAGTTGCCAGTCGATGTTGGCAGCAACTTTGGCTGGCAATATGCACAAGTAAATTAAGCGTTAAGGTGATTGCAGCAGCGGCGCTAAATCGAGATGCTCTGCCATTTCAGCAACATCGGCCCCAGGGATATAGGGGATGGTGCCCAGAAATGGCGACTGCATCATCTGTTTCAGACTCGCCAGATTTTCTTCAAAACGTGCCATATCGGGCTGCGCACGGTTAGCCACCCAACCGGCAACCGGTAAGCCGTCTGCATAGATAAGCTCTTCGGTCATGACCGCATGATTCAGACAACCGAGCTTCATCCCCACCACAATAATGACTGGCATTGCCAGTGCTACCACGGTTTCAGATAAATACCGATTATTGCCCAATGGCAGACGCCAACCTCCAGCCCCTTCAACCAGACAAAAATCTGCCATGGAGTATTGCGTCAAATCCAGCCTCGCTAACACGCCCTCTGGACTTAACTCAATCCCAGCATCGGTAGCTGCCACATGAGGAGCAATCGCCGGTTCAAAGGCAAAAGGATTTACTTTTTCATAATCCAGCTTGAGGCTGGATTGCTCCATCAGCATCAGCGCATCGGCATTACGCAGCCCGTATGCAGTTCTTTTACAGCCAGAAGCAATGGGTTTTACGCCGACGGTTTTCAGACCGTAGCGGGTTCTTGCTTTGTATAGCAATGCTGCCGCCACCTGAGTTTTACCACTGTCAGTGTCTGTACCTGTGACAAAGAAAATCATGACTCTCTTCCTGAAAAAACTGCCCAGATTCAGCTGCGAGCAGTGATCAGCACTATCTTGTAATCCAACGGTAAACCGGCTTGGGTTCGCAACGATTCCGCATGTTGCTGCAATAATTGCCAGTAGCCTTGTCCCCGCAGTCCGGCGTGACTAGCAGCCATCGAAGCCCCGACACCTTTCAATGAATACAACAGCGAGCGTAAATCGCTAAAGTAACTGCGAAGCGTCTGTTGCTCTATGTGCAGATACTGCCAGGAAACACGAGCAAACTGTTGCCGGATATGTGCACAACTGGCAAAACATCGGCTGGATAATCCCAACTGTTGCAGTTGCGGCAGACTGTCAGCCACCATTGCCAGACGGATCTCAGCACCAGGCCGGGAGACGCGCTTAATTTCGTTTACCACAGCCCCCAAGTCCGCACACCATTGTAGGGCCAAATTTGAGTATATCGCATCAAACTTTTTGTTTTTAAACGGTAATTTATGCGCATCAGCACAAATTGGCTGATAATTTGGAAATTGACCACGCAGTTGTTGCAACATCGCCGGGGCAATATCCACTGCCGTCACCGTCTGGGGGTGAACGTCAGTAAAAGATGTTCCCGGCCCACATCCCAGATCCAACCAATCACCGCCCCGAAGCGTAAATCCCTGTAACAGCAGACTGGCACTGCACCGCTGCACTGTGTTGTGTTGCTGGTAGCAGGTGGCAGCCCGAGAAAATCGCTCCGCAATCTGGTCTAATTCAGGCGCCATGACAACATTCCGCCAACGCCATTGCCAGTGTCGCTAGCTGATGCGGCTGGTGAACAGCGCTAAGCGTCAGCCGTAGCCGCCCTTGACCCTGTGGCACGGTAGGTGGCCGGATGGCTCCTACCAGAAATCCTCGTTGCGCTAAATTGGTGGCCACCTGTAGCACGCGGTTGCTATCGCCCAGTATTAAAGGTTGAATTGCGCTATGTGACGGCATCAATGTAACCCCTAGCACTTCACATTCCTGACGAAAATAATGAATGTTATTCGCCAACTGCTGCTGCAACTGTCCGCTAGCTGCCAGTTGCAATGCCTGACTGACACCCGCGCAAGCGGCTGGGGCTAATGCAGTGGAATAGATATATTCGCGCGCAGAAGCCACCAGATAATCAATCAGTTGCCGTGAGCCAAGAATTGCCGCACCTTGGCCGCCTAAGGCCTTGCCAAAAGTGACGATCCGAGCAAAAGGTGTTACCGCCAGCGAATCGCTCAATAAAAAACCGTGCGCGTCATCGACGATTAACGGACTATCAAACCGTTGGCACAATGCGGCTAACTCAACCAGCGGTGCGCTATCACCATCCATACTGAAAACCGATTCAGTGACTAAGGCACTCCCCGGTGCGTTAGCGAGCAACAGTTCCGCCCGTGACAGATCGTTGTGGGCAAAGCGTTTCAGGGTTACCTGACGATCCCTCAGCGCATCAATCATTGAGGCATGGATCAGTTTGTCTGCAATAACGGTATCGCTGGCGCTAAACAGGGTTTTTAGTAACGCACTGTTGCCTGCATAACCACTTGGCAACAATAAGGCTGCTTTATGCCCCGATAGCGCGCAAAGCTGCTGTTCCAACTGGGCATGGGCATCACTGTAACCACTGACCAACGGTGACGCGGTACTACCACAGCCATAGTGTTGCAATGCCCGTTGCTGTGCCGCGATGACTTGCGGATGCCTTGCCAGTCCAAGATAGTCATTTCCCGCAAAATCAATAAGCTGCTGACCATTACGTTGCACCAGACGGGAACAACCCGGCACGGGCTCTGTCAATTGCCGCTGCCGCCATAACCCTCGCGCCTGCAATTGTTGCCGCTGGGACGCAATACGTTGTAATAATTCGCCTGCATTTGCCAAGGGTTACAAGGCTCCTGCATCGTAGAAGCGGGCGTTTGCTTTGTCTGCCACTGCCTGTGCATGTTTGACAGCAGAAGTGATCTCAACGCCCTCATCTTCCAGTAATGCCACCTGCCCTTGCTCAGGATTTACCCCAAGACGGCGGAACAAAGCCATGTCGTCGTTTTCCTCGGGATTAGTCGTAGTCAGTAACTTACAACCATAAAAAATTGAGTTTGCTCCGGCAAAGAAGCACATGGCTTGCAGTTCATCGGTCATTTTTTCACGGCCAGCAGAGAGCCTAACCCGTGATAACGGCATGATGATCCTTGCAACGGCAATGGTTCTGACAAATTCCAACGGATCAAGATCTTGCTGCTGTGCCAACGGCGTCCCAGCCACTTTTACCAGCATATTAATGGGTACCGAATCTGGATGTTTGGGCATATTCGCCAACTGCTGTAACAACCCCGCACGGTCAGTCACAGTCTCCCCCATGCCGACGATACCGCCGGAGCAAACCTTCATCCCGGCAGCGCGTACATGTGCCAAGGTATCCAGTCGATCCTGATAGGTACGTGTAGTGATAATGTCGCCGTAAAACTCCGGGGAGGTATCGAGATTGTGGTTGTAATAATCTAGCCCGGCGTCAGCTAACTCTCGCGCCTGTTGTGGGTTGAGCATGCCCAACGTCATACAGGTTTCTAATCCCAATGCTTTGACTTCTTTAACTATTTTTGTCAGATAAGGCATATCACGCTGTTTGGGGTTACGCCATGCGGCCCCCATGCAGAAACGCGTGGCACCGGCGGCTTTGGCGCTACGCGCCTCGGTCAGCACTTTTTCCAATTCCAGCAACCGTTCCTGCTCAAGCCCGGTATCATAGCGGGCACTCTGCGGACAGTATTTACAATCTTCTGGGCAAGCCCCCGTTTTGATCGACAACAAACGACTCACTTGGATCTCATTCGGATTAAAATGTTGCCGATGTAACGTGTGAGCCTTAAACAGTAGATCATTCATTGGCAAGGCAAATAGCGCCTCTATCTCTTCACGCTGCCAGTCATGGCGTAATTGCTGCTGCGACATTAACACGGTTCCTGTTGAATACTTCCGAGCTTCAAATAAAACGACTTGAAGGCGTTTTTTGATTTGGCTAGCATACCCTTGCATCGGCATCAGTCAACATAGATATATATTGCAAGTTTACAAATGATTATTTTATGAACAAAATTGATTATCCTTTTGATCGGCAACACCTGTGGCATCCTTACAGTTCCATGCGTCATCCCGCATCGGTATTTGGGATAACCTCAGCCAGCGGCGCCACCCTCACCCGAGATAATGGTCAGACGCTGATTGATGGCACCAGTTCTTGGTGGGCCTGCATCCATGGCTATCAACACCCGGCTATCGTGAATGCCATGCAGCAGCAATTGCAACAGTTAACTCATGTGATGTTCGGCGGTATCACCCATGAAGCCGCGATAGAGCTGGGGCGACAACTGTTGACTTTATTGCCGCCCTCGCTGACCAAGGTCTTTCTGGCAGATTCGGGCTCAATCGCTGTGGAAGTTGCGCTGAAAATGGCGCTGCAATACTGGCAAGGCCGCAAGGCTCCGCAAAAACAGAAAATACTCACAATCCGCCACGGCTATCACGGTGATACATTTGCGGCGATGAGTGTGTGCGATCCAGACGAAGGCATGCACACCATGTTTGGTGATAACGTCACGCCGCAGCTTTTTGCCCCAGCCCCGATGAGCCGTTTTGGTGACCCCGTATCAGCCGCTGATATTGATGGCTTGCAACAGTTGCTGGAACAGCATCATCACCATATTGCAGCACTTATCCTAGAACCAATAATGCAGGGCGCTGGTGCCATGTGGTTTTATAGTGCCGGGTATCTTAAAGCTGCGCGGGAACTCTGTGACCGATACCAGGTGTTATTGATTGCCGATGAGATAGCGACTGGCTTTGGTCGCACAGGAGCCCTATTTGCCTGTGATCATGCTGGGATCAATCCTGACATTATGTGTGTGGGTAAAGCGCTCACAGGTGGTTACATTAGCCTGGCAGCCACCATATGCAGCGATGAAGTCGCTGCGGGCATTAGTGATTCGCCAGCAGGTGCCTTCATGCATGGGCCGACATTTATGGCAAATCCTTTGGCGTGTAGTGCGGCAAGCGCCAGTTTAGCGCTAATTGCAAACAATGAGTGGCGGCTGCAGGTCAGCGCTATCGAACAGCAACTGAAGCATGAACTGGCAAATGCGGCACAGTTGTCCGCCGTTAAAGAGGTAAGAGTGCTAGGAGCCGTGGGGGTATTGGAGTTACACAACGCGGTGAACACAAGCGTATTGCAAAATGAGTTTGTCAAACGCGGCGTTTGGGTGCGCCCTTTCAGCCGCTTTATCTACATTATGCCACCCTACATCATTACAGCGGCGGAGTTGAGCAAACTCACCCACGCCATGCTGGAAGTTGCTGCACTGCTGCCCAAAATGGCCATGTCTAGCACTCCAACAAGTCACGGTTGAAAAAGCGGCCTGATAGCTCAAACCGCAAAAAATTAATTGGGTACAAGGGACTGTAATTCCAATCACCTACGTATTGAAAGGCGCAGCCACCCTATAGTTTGGCGCAATGACTGGATCAACAATGCCCTAAGTGCTGGAAGTGAGTGGTTTAGGACCGAAAATAAGAGGTGGAAAATAATTTCTGCCCAGACAATGAAATAACCTTCATTGACTAAAGAGACGCCCCTTTAAAATTTTGTCAACGAGCTGAGGCACGGTTTCACTTGCCATGCCCTGATAATGTAAATGAAATAAACTATGCGGATCCTTTTCTGCAATATTCACTTCGACAGTTAGAGCTCCGTGATGACTGGCAATATCGACAAAACCGGCTGCGGGATAGACAGTACCAGACGTACCGATGGCAATAAATAAATCACAACGTTCCAATTCATCGTGGATACGGTCCATACCTATGGGAATTTCGCCAAACCACACAATATGAGGACGCAAGCGCTGTGCGGGAATGCAGCAAGTGCAGCAATTTTCCTGACCAAAAGGTTCATGCAACGTAAAAATCTGCCCCGACCGGGGACATCGCCCTTTGCCCAGTTCTCCGTGCATATGCAACATACGGCGACTTCCGGCGCGTTCATGCAGATTATCAACATTTTGGGTTACCAAGAATAATTCACCGGAGAACTCTTGTTCCAATCGCGCTAATGCCACATGGGCAGCATTAGGTTGTACCGCTGCATCCTGCAACTGCTGCCATCGGTGGTTATAAAACTGTTCCACCAAGTGCGGATCTCGCTGATAGCCCTCAGGCGTTGCCACATCCTCAATCCGATGTTCTTCCCATAAACCGTCCTGATCCCGGAAGGTTTTCAGCCCAGACTCGGCTGAAATGCCAGCACCTGTCAGTACAACAATATGATGGTACATCCACTACCCCTGTTGTTTTTGTTTCATCTTGCCTGCTGCCCGTTGGTGGGACAATTGTGCCTTGGTATAACCACACCAAAAATACTGTTATGAACCATTTTTACTACAAGGATAGTTAAATGGGTAACAGATGCTGGCAAAAACACCAACAAAGGTTTAAGTTTTTGAATAACACCCATATAATGAAACCCAATATCCAATTCCGAACCGACTGGTCTATCCAGGGTTCCGTAAGAAGAGATAAACCATGACAGATGGAAATCAAGCACTAAAAAAAGCTGGATTGAAAGTCACCCTGCCGCGGGTAAAAATCCTGGAACTGATGCAGGGACCAGAAAACCAGCACATCAGTGCTGAGGATCTGTATAAGAAGCTGCTGGATATGGGCGAAGAGATTGGTTTAGCCACGGTCTATCGGGTACTGAACCAGTTTGACGATGCGGGCATTGTGACGCGTCATCACTTCGAAAGCGGTAAGGCAGTATTTGAGCTATCGACTCAAGAACACCACGATCATCTGGTGTGCCTAACTTGCGGCAAAGTGATGGAATTTACCGATGACGTGATTGAGCGACGTCAGAGAGAGATTGCCAGCAAACACAATATCAAACTGACCAACCATAGTTTATACCTTTACGGTACCAGTCTTGATGGCAAATGTGATCACGGGGACGAAGAGTAATCTACGCGTGAATCTCTGCCTTAAAAGCCGACAAATTGTCGGCTTTTTTGTGCCTTCGAATCACATCCACGAAAAAAGGCGCTAATAAGCGCCTTTTTCATCCCCGATCGGCGATTACCAACCAGTCTTTTCACGCAGCGCTTTGCCGATATCCGCCAGTGAACGCACGGTAGTGACACCCGCAGCTTCCAACGCCGCAAATTTATCCGCAGCAGTACCTTTACCACCAGCGATAATGGCACCGGCATGGCCCATACGTTTACCCGCAGGCGCAGTCACCCCGGCAATGTATGACACAACCGGCTTAGTCACATTAGCCTTAATGTAAGCCGCGGCTTCTTCTTCGGCGGTACCGCCGATTTCACCGATCATGACAATGGCTTCAGTCTGTGGATCGTTCTGGAACATTTCCAGCACATCGATGAAGTTGGTACCCGGAATTGGGTCACCACCAATACCGACGCAGGTAGACTGACCGAAACCTTCATCGGTGGTCTGTTTAACTGCTTCATAAGTCAAGGTGCCAGAACGCGATACGATGCCAACTTTACCTGGCTTATGGATATGACCAGGCATGATACCGATTTTACATTCACCGGGAGTGATAACCCCTGGGCAGTTAGGGCCGATCATGCGTACACCAGTCTGTTCCAGCTTCACTTTTACCTGCAGCATATCCAATGTTGGAATACCTTCGGTAATACAAACAATCAGCTGAATGCCGCTGTCGATAGCTTCAAGAATGGCATCTTTACAGAAAGGTGCTGGCACATAAATTACAGTGGCAGTAGCGCCTGTCGCAGCCACAGCATCTTTAACAGTATTAAATACTGGCAGACCTAGATGAGTAGTACCACCTTTACCTGGAGACACACCGCCAACAAGCTGTGTACCATAGGCCAATGCCTGTTCAGAGTGAAAAGTGCCTTGACCACCAGTGAAACCCTGACAGATCACTTTGGTATCTTTATTGACTAAAACTGACATTATTTGCCCTCCACAGCTTTAACGACTTGCTGAGCAGCGTCGGTCAGACTCTTAGCAGCAATAATGTCCAGACCGGATTCAGCGAGCACCTTGGCACCCAATTCCGCATTGGTACCTTCCAGGCGCACCACAACGGGTACGTTAACACCGACGTCTTTTACTGCGCCGATGATACCTTCTGCAATCATGTCACAACGCACGATACCACCGAAGATGTTAACCAATACCGCTTTCACATTGCTGTCTGACAGAATGATCTTAAACGCTTCAGATACACGTTCTTTGGTTGCACCACCACCTACGTCGAGGAAGTTAGCGGGCTTACCACCATGCAGGTTAACGATATCCATGGTACCCATTGCTAAACCAGCCCCATTCACCATGCAGCCAACGTTACCGTCGAGAGCAACATAGTTCAGTTCAAATTTTGCGGCATGGGCTTCACGTGGATCATCCTGTGATGGGTCATGCATGTCTTTGATTTTTGGCTGGCGGAACAATGCATTGCTATCAACACCAATCTTACCGTCCAAGCAATGCAGGTTGCCTTCGGTAGTGATCACCAGTGGGTTGATTTCCAGCAACGCAAAATCGTAATCCAGGAACATGGTCGCCAGACCCATAAAGATCTTGGTGAACTGTTTCACCTGATTAGCATTCAACCCCAGTTTGAATGCCAAGTCACGGCCCTGGAAAGGCTGTGGGCCAGTAATCGGATCGATTACGGCTTTGTGGATCAGTTCTGGCGTTTCTTCCGCCACTTTTTCAATTTCCACACCACCTTCGGTAGATGCCATAAACACTACGCGACGGGAAGCACGGTCAACTACAGCGCCTAGATACAATTCATTCGCGATGTCAGTGCAAGTTTCTACCAGGATCTTGGCTACTGGTTGGCCCTTTTCATCGGTTTGATAAGTAACCAGATTCTTGCCCAGCCATTTTTCAGCAAAGGCGCGGATCTCTTCTTTATCTCCGGTAACCTTTACACCACCAGCCTTACCACGGCCACCGGCATGCACCTGACATTTTACGACCCATTTATCGCCACCAATGCGTCCAGCAGCTTCCACTGCTTCCTGAGGTGAATCGCAAGCGACCCCCTCTGACACTGGCAAACCATATTCAGCAAATAAGGCTTTTGCCTGATACTCATGCAAATTCATGATGATTTATCCGTTTACAACGTTTCAGTCCAACTGGCCCGCGGACGGGCCAGCTACGAGATCACTGCCGGTAGTCCCTTTACAGGTCAAGCAGCAGACGGGTTGGGTCTTCCAGTAAGTCTTTGACAGTTACTAGGAAACCTACTGACTCACGACCATCAATGATACGGTGGTCATAGGAAAGAGCCAGGTACATCATGGGCAGGATTTCCACCTGACCATTGACAGCCATTGGCCGATCTTTAATGGCGTGCATACCCAGAATTGCACTCTGTGGCAGGTTCAGGATAGGCGTAGACATCAAGGAGCCGAACACACCACCATTGGTGATAGTGAAGTTACCGCCCATCATGTCGTCCACGGTCAATTTGCCATCACGGCCTTTGATAGCCAGATCGCGGATAGCTTTTTCCATATCAGCCAAGGTCATAGTATCGGTATCACGTAGCACAGGTGTTACCAGACCACGAGGAGTAGATACTGCGATGCTGACATCGAAATAGTTGTGATATACGAGTTCATCACCATCGATAGAAGCATTCACTTCTGGATAGCGTTTCAACGCTTCAGTTACCGCTTTGATATAAAAAGACATAAAGCCTAGGCGGATACCGTGTTTTTTCTCAAAAACTTCCTGGTATTTCTTACGGATATCCATAATCGGCTTCATGTTGACTTCATTAAAGGTCGTCAACATTGCGGTAGAGTTTTTCGCTTCCAGCAGACGGGTCGCGATGGTCTTACGCAGACGGGTCATTGGCACACGTTTTTCACTGCGATCGCCAGCAAGTTGTACCGGTGCAGGTGTCGCAGCTGGAGCGGCTTTAGCAGATTTCACATGGGCTTCCACATCTTCTTTAGTGATGCGGCCACCTACGCCAGTGCCTTTGATTTTGCTCGGGTCAACGTTATGTTCAGCCACCAGACGACGTACTGATGGACTCAGGGCATCGTTACTTTCTTCGGCAGTTGCTTCTGCTTTAGGCGCACTGCCCTCAGCTTTAGGTGCGCTGGCTTCAGCCTGTTCTTTAGTCACTTCCTGGCCAACGACCGCGCCTGGGACAAATGTTGCGATAACTTGTTCGCCCAGTACGGTATCCCCTTCTTGTGCTAAGAACTCACTGATGGAACCATCTTCCGGTGCAACCACTTCTAACACGACTTTATCGGTTTCGATGTCCACCAGATTCTGATCACGGGTCACCGCCTCACCGGGCTTAACATGCCAGGTGGCAATAGTCGCATCGGCTACGGATTCTGGCAAAACTGGTACCTTGATTTCGATACTCATGGAACGCTTTCCTTTTTAAAATTTATTACTTCAGATTCAATGCGCTAATGATCAGAGATTCCTGCTGGTGCGTATGCAATTCAGGATAGCCACACGCCGGTGCTGCAGAAGCCTCGCGGCCGGCGTAACTTAGCTGAGCGCCCTTAGGAATCGCCGCCCAGAAATGGTGCTGGCTGCAATACCAGGCGCCTTGGTTCTGAGGTTCTTCCTGACACCAAACAAAATCTGTCACATGCTGGAATTCAGCCAGTATTTTCGCCAGTTCTTCGTGCGGGAACGGATACAACTGTTCGATACGAATGATGGCAATATTATCAATGTTCTCTTTGCGGCGGCGTTCCAGCAGTTCGTAATAAACCTTACCGCTACAGAACACGACACGATTTACCTTTTTGGGATCTAGACTATCAATCTCAGCAATCACATTCTGGAACGTTCCTTCTGCCAGTTCTTCCAAAGAAGAAACCGCCAAAGGATGACGCAACAGAGACTTAGGTGACATCACCACTAGCGGCCGCCGCATAGGTCTGACAACCTGACGTCGCAACATGTGGTAAACCTGCGCTGGGGTAGAAGGCACACAGACCTGCATATTGTGGTTAGCACAAAGCTGCAAGAAGCGCTCCAGACGGGCGCTGGAATGTTCAGGGCCCTGCCCTTCGTAGCCGTGTGGCAACAACATAGTGAGGCCACATAAACGCCCCCACTTTTGTTCACCAGAAGACAGGAACTGGTCAATCACAACCTGTGCACAGTTAGCAAAATCACCAAACTGCGCTTCCCAGATACTTAAACCTTCTGGCTCTGCTGTGGCATAACCATACTCAAATGCCAGTACTGAGGCTTCAGATAACACAGAGTCATTGATATCAAACGGCCCTTGTTTATCGGCCACATTACGCAGCGGCAAATAGGTGGTTCCGTCATCCTGATTGTGCAGAACTGCATGGCGATGGAAGAAAGTACCTCGGCCAGAGTCCTGACCACTGATGCGCACCCGCTTACGCAGCTCCAGAATCGTTGCGTATGCCAAGGTTTCAGCAGCGCCCCAGTCCAGTAACTTCTCGCCTTCAGCCATTGTTTTACGATCGGTATAGATTTTTTCTACCCGAGACTGCAGTTTAAAACCTTCAGGGACATAACTGATCTTGGCCGCCAACTCTTTAAGATGCGCTAAAGGCACTGCCGCATCATAGTCTTCATCCCACTCGTGATTCAGATAAGGCGTCCAGTCAACGGTGTGTAGCGTCATCGGACGCCACTCTTTCACCACGCAGTCACCTTTATCCAACGCATCACGGTAGCCATTCACCATAGCGGTCACTTCTTCGGCAGAGATACTCTGTTGGCTGATCAGTTGATCAGCATAGATCTTGCGCGTTGTCGGGTGTTTTTTGATCTTGCTGTACATCAATGGCTGGGTGGCACTCGGTTCATCTGCCTCGTTGTGCCCATGACGACGGTAACATACCAAGTCAACCAAAATGTCACGTTTAAAGGTATTACGGAAATCGACTGCCAACTGCGCAATGAAGGCAACCGCTTCTGGATCATCAGCATTGACGTGGAAAATCGGCGCCTGCACCATCTTGGCGATGTCAGTAGAATATTCGGTAGAGCGCACATCCTGATGATTAGAGGTGGTAAAGCCCACTTGGTTATTAACCACGATGCGGATGGAACCGCCGACCCTATATGCCCGAGTCTGGGACATATTGAGGGTTTCCTGCACGATTCCTTGGCCAGTAATGGCAGAATCACCATGAATGGTAATCGGCATGACCTGCAAACCATCGGTACAACCACGGCGATCTTGACGAGCGCGTACTGACCCCATCACCACTGGATTAACAATTTCCAGATGTGATGGGTTGAAAGCCAGCGCCAGATGTACATTGCCACCGGGAGTTTCAAAATCTGAGGAGAAGCCTTGGTGGTACTTCACGTCACCGGACCCAAGACTGTCATGGTGCTTGCCCGCAAATTCATCAAACAGTTCAGCAGGCCGTTTGCCCAGCACATTCACTAGCACGTTCAGACGACCACGGTGAGCCATACCGATAACAATCTCTTTAGTACCAGCATCCCCTGCGCGATAGATAATCTCACGCAGCATAGGCACCAGCGTATCTCCGCCTTCTAACGAGAAGCGCTTGGCGCCTGGGAATTTTGCCCCAAGATATTTTTCCATACCTTCGGCGGCATTAAGTCCCTCAAGAATACGGTGCTTGACTTGCTGATCGTAACTGGCTTTACCCAGAGTAGGTTCCAGGCGATGCTGGATCCAGCGTTTCTCTTCGGTATCGGTGATGTGCATGTATTCAGCACCGATAGAACCACAGTAAGTCGCCTTAAGAGCTGCCAACAAGTCGGCCAGCTTCATGGTTTCACCACCGTGATCAAACGAACCGGTGTTGAATTCACGCTGCATATCTTCAGCGGTCAGACCATGGAATGCTGGATCTAATTCCGCCACCTTGTCGCGTTTCCAAAGACCCAAAGGATCCAGATTAGCATTTTGGTGACCGCGGAACCGATAAGCGTTAATGAGCTGCAGAACCTTAACCTGTTTGGCATCTACTTCAGGATCTGATACTCGGCCTACACCTTTACGGTGTCCTTCCATAGCCAGCGCTCGGAAATAGTCACGGATCTTGGAGTGGGCTGCTTCCGGTACATCGGATGACGCACCATTGACAGGAGGGAGGTTATCAAAGACTTCGCGCCAGTCCTCGGAGACTGACTCTGGGTCTTCTTGATAGGCTTCATACATCTCTTCTACATAGGTCGAGTTGGCCCCGTTCAGGTGGGAAGACTCGAGCCAAGCTTTCATGATGCCTTGGTGCATTTCTATTCCTTTCAATCTTGGTATACGTTCATTGCCTGATGTTTCATCAGATAAAGACCGCCAGAGAAATCTCCGTATTACGCGGCAAGTCATTGTCCTTCACATACAAAATAGAGCCACCTCTTCATGCCGAAGAAGTGACTCTAGACGAGCCTATACCAGTATGGATGATTGGCCGTCTTCTTGCATTTATACCGCCCGATTCAACAACATCGACTTGATATGTCCGATAGCTTTAGTCGGATTCAGCCCTTTCGGACAGACATCGACACAGTTCATGATGCCATGACAACGGAATACGCTGTAGGCATCATCAAGATCCGCCAGACGTTCTTCTGTGGCCGTATCGCGGCTGTCTATCAGGAAGCGATATGCATGCAGCAAACCACTGGGGCCGACAAATTTATCGGGGTTCCACCAAAAGGATGGGCAAGCGGTAGAACAGCAAGCACACATAATACACTCGTACAGGCCATCCAAATGTGCGCGCTCTTCAGGAGACTGCAAATGCTCACGAACCGGCTGTTTACCATCATTAATCAGGTACGGTTTAATTTTTTCATACTGCTTGTAGAACTGAGTCAGGTCTACGACTAAGTCACGTACTACCGGCATACCAGGCAATGGTCTGATTTCCAGCTTTTTACCGTTAAAGGAAGATACGTGTGTAATACAAGCAAGGCCGTTCTTGCCGTTCATATTCATGCCATCGGAGCCACATACCCCTTCACGACAGGAACGACGAAACGCCAGCGATGGATCCTGTTCTTTCAGCTTTAACAGCACATCCAGTACCATCAAATCTGAACCGTCTGCAATCTCCAGACTGTAATCCTGCATGTAGGGTTTAGTGTCTACATCAGGATTGTAACGATAAACTGCAATATCCAATTTCATCTGTACAACTCCTTAGTAGGTACGTTTCTTTGGTGGAAACGCTTCGCGGAACTTAGGTGCCATATTAACTGGGCGACGATCCATGGTTTCGCTCACCGGGTCAAACAAGCTGTGACATAGCCAGTTGGCATCATCACGTTCAGGATAATCTTCGCGACTATGGGCGCCACGGCTTTCCGTACGGAAGTTAGCCGCATAAGCAGAGGCAATCGCTGTTGCCATAAGATTATCCAGTTCCAGACATTCAATACGCTGGGTATTGAATTCCTTAGAGTTGTCAGAAAGTTTGGCATTGGCCAGACGCTGACGGATCTGCTGTAGCTCTTCCAGACCTTCGGCCATAGCCTCACCGGTACGGAATACCGAGAAATGCATCTGCATGCACATCTGTAGATCTTTACGGATCTTGAACGGGTCTTCACCGTCTTTATTGCTTTCCCAACGGTTCAGACGTTCTAGTGATTTGGCGATCTCAGCTTCTGTTGCTGCTTTAGGTGTTTCACCATCTTTCAGCACTTCACCAAGGTGATGACCCGCAGCACGACCAAAGACCACTAAATCTAACAGCGAGTTACCACCAAGGCGGTTGGCACCATGCACCGATACGCAAGCAATTTCACCTACTGCGAAAAGACCTTTGACATCCTGCTCAGTACCGTCGGCATTACGATGAATTACCTGCCCCGTTACCCGAGTCGGCAAACCACCCATCATATAGTGGCAGGTTGGGATAACCGGGATTGGACCATCAGCGGGATCGATATGGGCGAAGGTACGCGACAATTCACAAACGCCGGGCAGACGAGCTTCCAGCGTTTCTTTACCCAAGTGATCCAGCTTCAGCTTAAGATGCGGACCAATATCGCCATCAGTGCAACCGCGACCTTCGCGGATTTCGGTCATCATGGCACGGGCAACTACATCGCGAGAAGCCAAGTCTTTGGCGTTAGGGGCATAACGTTCCATGAAACGCTCGCCATCCTTATTTAACAGATAACCACCTTCACCACGACAGCCTTCAGTTACTAACACCCCAGCACCGGCGATACCTGTGGGATGGAACTGCCACATTTCCATATCTTGCAACTGCACGCCAGCACGGGAAGCCATGCCGACACCATCGCCAGTATTGATATGCGCATTGGTAGTAGACGCAAAAATACGCCCAGCACCACCTGTCGCCAACACCGTTGCTTTAGCCTTGAAATAAACGATGTCGCCAGTTTCGATTTCCAGTGCGGTACAACCGACAATCACACCATCTTCATTCTTTACTAAATCCAAGGCGTACCATTCGGAAAATACCTGGGTCTTATTCTTTACGTTCTGTTGATAGAGGCAGTGCAACAATGCATGACCGGTACGGTCAGCGGCAGCCGCAGTACGAGCCGCCTGTTCACCGCCGAAATTACGGGATTGACCACCGAACGGACGCTGATAAATTTTTCCATTATCAAAGCGGGAAAACGGCAGTCCCATATGCTCCAGCTCGATAATGGCTTCTGGGCCAGTCTGGCACATGTATTCAATGGCATCCTGATCACCGATAAAGTCAGAACCTTTCACGGTGTCATACATATGGTATTGCCAGTTATCCTCATGGGCATTACCCAGCGCAACCGTTATCCCACCTTGGGCGGAAACGGTATGAGAACGAGTCGGAAATACTTTAGACAACAGCGCGCAGCTCTTGCCTTCTTTAGAAATCTGTAGTGCAGCACGCATACCAGCGCCACCGGCACCTATCACTACTGCATCGAATTCGCGAACTGGAATAGCCACTTATACCCCCCAAACAATCAGTATGCCGGCTGCCAGGTAAGCAAAGGCAGTCACCACAAATACAAACTGCAACACGCCACGCAGTGACACATTCTTGACATAGTCAGTGAGCACCTGCCAGACACCAATCCAAGCGTGGATCAGCAGTGCAATCAAAGCCAGCAGCGTAAACACTTTCATGGGCAAGGCAGTAAACAATCCATGCCATACATCATAAGTGAGGGGGGAACTTACAGCGGCAAACACCACCAGAAATACCGCATAAGAAGCCAGTATTACGGCGCTGGCGCGCAACATAATGAAATCATGGACACCACTGCGTCCGAAACTCGCGGCATTGGTTACCATACCCATACTCCCGCCAATACTGAAAAGACAATCGCAAGAACAAATACTGCTTTAGCAGAAGCTTTGCCAGAGGCTAACTCTTCCCAACGGCCAGTATCCATCACCAGATGGCGCAAACCACCTAACAAATGATAACCAAGCGCGGTAAGGATGCCCCAGAGGATAAACTTCATCACAAAGCTATCCAGCAGCGATTGTAAATGGTTGAAGCTCTCGGCTGACTGCAGTGAGGCGTTTAGCAACCACAACAGGATACCGACAGCAAACAACATGATAACACCAGTAATTCGGTGGAGGATGGATGCGATTGCAGCCGCCGGGAAGCGAATGGTCTGCAAATCAAGATGGACAGGTCTTTGCTTTTTCACGTTCTGCTCACTCAGCTCCATTGAGCATTTTTGTTATATGAACCGATTTTGATGAAAATCGATTTGTGACACAAGTCACATTTCATTTTTGACAAATAGACTGCTTATTACAAACAGGTAACTAATTGACCCTATTCATATTTATGGATTATACAAAGAGAGGTAAAAATGTCCTGTTTATAGCCCCCAAGGACCGCAGCAAGTATACTCGTCGTAAAAGTCAAATACAAACATCACATTCTGGAAATTTTATTTTTTTTGGCAGTTTTTACCGTAAGCTGTAGAGTTAACAGGGAAATTGGTCTTACCTATACCAATGTCTAACGGATTTAAACGCTTATTTAAATTGAAATGTGATCTAGATTACTTGTAAAGTAATGGCCGTTTGATACGCCGCACTCACATAATTGAAGTTAAGGAGATTGGGGTATGGCTGAACTAATAGCCAAATTGGAACTTCCAGGGAATGACTCGATAGAACTGCCAGTAAAACAGGGAACAGCTGGTTTCGATGTGATCGATATCAGTAAACTGGGCAGCAAAGGTTACTTTACTTTCGACCCAGGATTTCTCGCCACCGCCTCATGTGAATCCGCGATTACCTACATAGATGGTGACAATGGCATTTTGTTGCACCGGGGTTATCCAATTGACCAGTTAGCGGTTGAATCCAGTTACCTGGATCTATGCTATCTGCTGCTGTACGGCGAACTGCCGTCCAAAACTCAGTATGAAGAATTCACAAAAACTGTTCGCAACCACACTATGGTGCATGAACAGTTAGCGTTCTTTTTCCGCGGATTCCGTCGCGACGCTCACCCAATGGCCATGTTATGTGGGGTAACAGGTGCCTTGTCCTCTTTTTATCAGGACTCTTTGGATGTCACCGACGCGAGACACCGCGAAGTTGCTGCTTATCGGTTAGTTTCCAAAATGCCCACCATTGCGGCCATGTGTTACAAATATTCCGTTGGTCAACCGTTCCAGTATCCGCGTAACAATCTCAGCTATGCCGGAAACTTCCTGCAAATGATGTTTGGGGTACCCTGTGAAGAGTATCAAGTGAACCCCATCGTTGAACGAGCAATGGACCGTATCTTTATCCTGCATGCCGACCACGAGCAAAATGCCTCGACTTCTACCGTGCGTCTTGCTGGCTCCTCTGGTGCCAATCCATTTGCTTGTGTTGCGGCGGGGATTGCTTCCTTGTGGGGTCCGGCTCACGGCGGTGCTAATGAAGCATGCTTGAAGATGTTAGAAGAGATTGGCTCCGTTGACCGTATTCCTGAGTTTATCGAAAAAGCCAAAGACAAGAATGATCCATTCCGTCTGATGGGCTTTGGTCATCGTGTGTATAAGAACTTTGACCCTCGCGCTAAAGTGATGCGTGAAACTTGTCATGAAGTGCTGAGTGAACTGAAAATTGATGATCCGCTGCTGGATGTGGCAATGGAGTTAGAACGTATTGCGCTTGAAGATGAATACTTTATCTCCAAGAAGCTGTACCCGAATGTCGACTTCTACTCTGGTATCATCATGAAGGCTATTGGTATTCCAACCAGTATGTTTACCGTGATCTTTGCCCTTGCCCGCACCGTTGGCTGGGTGTCTCACTGGAAAGAAATGTTGGATCAGCCTGGTCACAAGATCAGCCGTCCACGCCAACTATATACTGGTCACGATTCCCGCGATTTTATCCCGTTGGAAAAACGCTGATAAGTTCTGATTGATCCCTTCAAAGGCGCCGATAGGCGCCTTTTTTATGTGCATTTCCAACCTAATCCCCTGCATCCATCGTCTAAGTTTGCACTTGCTCATTGCGCTTATCGCCGTTGTTACCAGATTTAGCAAAATTCACCAATTAATAAATACTTTCGCTACATCATTCGGTTAACTGCGCAACAAATGACCATTAAAAAATTTAACTATATGTTTTTATTATTAAAAATTTAATGGCATCAGTTTTGCTTTAATGGTTGTAGTCTGAATGATAAGGATCTTCAAATGAAAGTAACATCCACCATTATTAACAGTATCGCAGCTGCCACACTTGCTGGGTTAATGCTCAGCGGCTGTGGTGAAGAACAACAAGCCAAAAAAGAAGAGCAGTTTGCCATTCCTGTAGAAATTTCCACCGTGACTGAAGGTCAGGTATCGTCCTATTACAGTACCACCGCTACCCTAGAAGCACCGGAAGAAGCCAATGTCGCCACCCGAATTGCCGGTGTTATTGAGCATATCTATGTAGAAGAAGGTGACCGCGTCACTAAAGGCCAAGTGCTGGCGCGGATTGATGCCCGCCAACAGCGCTATCAACTGGCACACTCTGAAGCAGAAGTAAAAATTCTGTCACAAGAGCTGGAACGCTACAAAAAAATGAAAAACCCGGAGTTTATCAGCGCCGACAGTGTTTCCAAACTGGAATACAGTCTGCAATCCGCTATCGCACAGCGAGATCTAGCGGCATTACAGGTCACAGAGAGCGAAATCCGATCTCCGATTGATGGGGTGATTGCTAGCCGTTTTGTCAAAGAAGGCAATATGGCCAAAGAGTTTGACAAGCTATTTTACATAGTCCAGCAAGATGAGCTGTATGGCATCATGCACTTACCAGAACAACAGTTAGCCAGCCTGAGACTGGGACAAGAAGCCCAAGTTTATAGTAATAAAACTGACCACATTGCCGCGACGGTATTACGCATTAGCCCGGTTATTGATAGTACCAGTGGTACCTTCAAGGTCACACTATCAGTTCCGAATCAACAAAATCTTATGAAAGCTGGCATGTTCACCCGAGTACAGCTGAAGTACGACACCCATAATGACGTACCGATCGTTCCATACAATGCTGTTATTAATCAGGATGATATACAAGCACTTTACGTTATCCAAGATGGCAAAGCACTGCGCCGGGAAGTCAAACTGGGCTATCGTCAGGATGATAAAGTCGAAGTCGTCAGTGGTATTAAACCCGGGGAACAAGTCGTCGTACGTGGACAGCATAATCTGAAAGACCAATCGCTGGTTGAAGTGTTGTCGCCATTAAGTCTTACCGCTGCCAAATAATTATAAAGGACTACTGCAATGTCGATGATTGACACTTCGGTGAAACGTCCAGTCACCGTCTGGATGTTTATGCTAGCTATTATCTTATTTGGTATGGTGGGATTCTCCCGGCTGGCGGTGAAACTGTTACCGGACTTGAGTTATCCGACCCTGACGATTCGCACACAGTACGATGGCGCGGCCCCAGTAGAAGTCGAACAACTGGTGAGCAAACCGATTGAGGAAGCTGTTGGAATCGTTAAAGGTTTGCGCAAAATCAGTTCTGTATCGCGCTCCGGCACGTCAGATGTCGCGTTGGAGTTTGAATGGGGTACCAATATGGATCTGGCGGGCCTAGAAGTCCGTGAGAAGCTGGACACCATCGAACTGCCATTAGATGTAGACAAACCGGTACTGTTACGTTTTAACCCAAACCTCGATCCGATCATGCGGCTAGCATTACCCGCCAAAGACGGCAGTGAAGCAGAGCTGAAACGGTTGCGCTCGTACGCGGAAGAGGAATTGAAGCGAGAATTGGAAACCCTGCCAGGTGTCGCGTCTGTGCGCTTGTCAGGTGGCCTCGAACAGGAAATCCATATCCTGTTAAATCAACAGAAGCTATCACAGTTAAACCTAAGCAGCGAACTTATCAAACAGCGCATTGCCGAAGAAAATATCAACCTTTCTGCCGGGAAAGTGGTTCAAGGTGACAAGGAGTACTTGGTAAGAACGGTTAACCAATTCCGTAACCTCAGTGAACTTGCCAACATTATTGTCTATAAAAATGGCACAACCTTAGTGCGGTTGGGAGATATTGCCCAGGTAACTGACGGCTTTAAGGAACGTTCAGACATCACCCGTATCGGTGGTAAAGAATCCATTGAACTGGCACTTTATAAAGAAGGCGATGCCAATACGGTTGCTGTTGCCAAGAAAGTAAGGCAGCAACTGCAACGAATGCAAGCTCAGGCGGCTAAAACTGGCGCTCCGGTACCGGAAGTGATTTACGACCAGTCGGAGTTCATCGAAAGTGCGGTCAGCGAAGTCACCTCATCCGCATTGATTGGTAGTCTATTAGCAATGCTGGTGATCTACCTGTTCCTGCGCGACATTATCCCAACGCTGATCATCTCCATCTCCATTCCGTTTTCAGTGATCGCCACCTTTAACATGATGTATTTTGCCGGGCTCAGTTTGAACATCATGTCACTGGGAGGCATAGCGCTGGCGGTGGGGCTGTTGGTAGATAACGCCATTGTGGTACTGGAAAACATTGACCGCTGCAAAGCAACAGGCATGAATCGGCTCGATGCCGCCGTGACCGGAACCCGCGAAGTTGCTGGCGCGATCACCGCATCAACGCTGACAACGCTGGCGGTATTTGTGCCACTGATTTTTGTCGATGGTATCGCCGGTGCTCTGTTCAAAGATCAGGCACTTACCGTCACCTTTGCCCTGTTAGCCTCGCTACTGGTTGCGCTCACCTCAATTCCGATGCTGGCATCCAGAGAAGGCTTCAAAACGTTACCACCTTTGGTAAAACGCACTTCCAAGCCGCTGCCAACCACTCGCTGGGGCAAAATCCGCCATTACAGCGCCACAATGTTTGCGCTGCCCTTCACCCTGTTACTGAATTGGCTACCACGCGCTCTGATGACAATTATTCTCTTACTGGTAAGGCTGTTCAGCTGGTTAGCAGGTTTATTGATGCGGCCGCTGTCAGCGCTATTCAATGCCGGTTATCAGTTGTTGACGAAAGTTTATCAACCGCTGCTGGAGCTTGCACTGCAACACAAAGCGTTAACGATAGCGATTGCGCTGCTGTTTACCGCATCAGCGGGGTTACTGGTCAACCGCCTGGGGATGCAACTCATTCCGCCGATGAACCAAGGCGAATTCTACGTGGAAATCTTGCTGCCGCCGGGTACAGATGTCAGTCACACCGACAGAGTGCTGCAGCAACTGGCGTCGGTCATCAGTGATGATAAAGCGGTAAAACATGCCTATAGCCAAGCGGGGAGCGGCGGCTTGATGACCTCTGACACCAGCCGCGGCGGTGAGAACTGGGGGCGGCTACAGGTGGTGCTGGCCGATCATCACGCATTCAATGAAGTGGCCGCCAAACTCAGGGCTCGCGCTAGAACTATTCCTGAGTTGGAAGCCAATATTAAGTTTCCAGAATTGTTCAGCTTCAAGACACCACTGGAAATTGAACTCAGTGGCTATGAGCTGGGCCCGCTGAAACAGAGTGCCGATGCGCTGGTAAAAGCCTTGGAGACAGACCCGCGCTTTACCGACATCAACAGCACGCTGCGCGATGGGCAACCGGAGATCAGTATTCGCTTCGACCATGCCCGCATCGCGGCTTTAGGGATGGACGCACCAACCATTGCCGAACGGATTGCTCAACGTGTAGGGGGCACAGTCGCCAGTAAATACACGCTGCGCGAGCGCAAAATTGATATTCTGGTACGCAGTGCCGCAGATGAGCGGCGGCAAATAAGTGATATCGGGGCCATGCTGATCAATCCTGACAGCGCCCATCCGTTACCGTTAAGTGCCGTCGCCGATGTAACACTGGCGCTCGGTCCCTCTGCTATAAACCGAGTCAGTCAGCAACGAGTCGCGATTGTCTCGGCCAATCTGGCTTATGGCGATCTGAATCAAGCGGTCGCCAGCGCCCGTCAGTTGCTGGCACAAGTGCCGATGTCAGCTTCAGTGCAAACCCGTATTGGCGGCCAGAATGAAGAGATGGAGAATTCCTTCACCTCACTAAAAATCGCCCTGCTATTGGCGGTATTTCTGGTGTATATCGTTATGGCCAGCCAGTTCGAGTCTTTGCTGCATCCGTTATTAATCCTGATGGCAGTGCCAATGGCGCTCAGTGGCAGTATCTATGGTCTGTGGCTAACCGGCAGCAAGCTGTCGGTGATCGTATTTATCGGTCTTATCATGTTGGCGGGAATAGTGGTGAATAACGCCATTGTGTTGGTTGATCGCATCAACCAACAACGTGCGGCTGGGGTTGAAAAACTGGCCGCCATCCGCGAAGCCGCAGCCTCGCGATTACGACCAATTTTGATGACGACTCTGACGACCACACTCGGGTTATTGCCGATGGCGATTGGCTTGGGCGATGGCGCTGAAGTACGTGCGCCTATGGCTATTACCGTGATCTTTGGTCTGAGCCTCTCGACCCTACTGACATTAGTGGTAATCCCCGTACTGTATGCGCTGTTTGACCGTAAGACTTATGAGATAACCGCCGCTGCAGCTAACAATGCCACAGGAGTAAAAGCATGAATCTGACTGCATTGGCATTAAAGCGCCCGGTCACCACCAGCATGTTTTTTGTAGCGATTCTGCTGTTTGGTTTGGCGGCCGCACGCCTGCTCCCTTTGGAGATGTTACCCGGTATTGATATTCCAGAAATTGATGTACAAGTGCCCTACAAAGGTTCGTCACCGGCCGAAGTTGAGCGCGATATCACCAACGTGCTGGAAGAATCATTAGCCACCATGGGTGGCGTTGATGAGCTGAAATCGAAATCCAGCCAGGACGGTAGTGAGATCGAAATCAAAATGAAGTGGGGCGAGAACGTTGCTACCCGTAGTCTGGAAGCTCGTGAGAAAATCGACGCCGTACGACATCTACTACCTGATGATGTAGAGCGGGTGTTGATCCAGCAATTTTCTACCGCCGATATGCCGGTCCTGACGGTTCGCATCTCCAGTGACCGTGAACTTTCGGCTGCATTCGATCTATTGGATAAACAGTTACGTAGGCCGCTGGAACGAGTGGACGGCGTATCCAAAGTCACCCTCTACGGTGTTGAGCAGAAACAGATTGAAGTGCGGATAGATGCACGGCGACTAGCCGCCAGTGGTCTTGAACTGCCACAACTGCGTAAACAGTTGCTCCGCGAAAACTTCATTATCAGTGGCGGTCACTTACGCGACAATGGTGTGCTGTACCAAGTATCGCCCAAAGGAGAATTCCGTAATCTCGACGAAATTGCAGCGCTCACCATTGCACCAGGACTGCATCTAGGAGATGTAGCGGATATACGTTTCGCATTGCCAGAACGTACCCAAGGCCGGCATCTGGATCAGAAATACGCGGTTGGTCTGGACATCTTTAAGGAGTCCGGTGCCAATCTGGTGGATGTCTCCAATAAAGTCATCAAGGTGATTGATGCGGTTAAACAGGATCAGCAATTCCGCGGCATCAAGCTGTTCATTATGGATAATCAGGGATTAGAAGTTGAATCCTCACTGCACGAACTGTTGATGTCTGGATTAATCGGTGCGTTGCTGTCATTTGTGGTGCTGTATCTGTTTTTGCGCAACCTGCCGATGACACTTATTGTTGTGTCGTCCGTCCCCATCTCTATCGGGATGACGCTAGCGGGCATGTACTTCCTTGGCTACAGCCTGAACGTGTTGTCGATGATGGGACTACTGTTAGCCATCGGTATGCTGATCGATAACGCGGTGGTGGTCTCTGAAAGTGTGCTGCAGGAACAGCAGCACCACCATGGTGGCATACAGGGAATTATTGCTGGCGTCGATAAAGTGTCGCTGGCCGTACTAGCGGGAACGCTCACCACCGCCATTGTGTTTTTGCCTAATATCTTCGGTGTCAAAGTCCAACTTACTGTGATGCTGGAACATGTCGCGGTAGCCATCTGTATCTCACTGGCCGCTTCGCTATTGGTTGCCAAGACGCTAATTCCGCTGTTACTGGCGCATATCAAGCTGAAAAAGGATATTGTCGATGCTGCACCTCCGAAAATGCAGCGGCATTATCAGCGCAGCCTTAACTGGGTATTGTTACATCCCAAAACTTCTACCTTGATAGCTGTACTGATTTTGCTGTCCACTGCTATACCGCTGCAACTAGTGCAAAAAGACAATGAAGACAGTGACAGTACCGAACGCATGTACATTAACTATCAGGTGGAAGGTCGCCACAGCCTGCAGGTGACCGAAGCGATGGTTAATCAGATGGAACATTATCTGTATGCCAATAAAGAGAAGTTTCATATTGATGCGGTATATAGCTACTATGCCACCGATGAGGCCAGTACCGTTATTTTGTTGCAACCTGATTTGCCCATAGAAATTAATGCGCTGAAAAAGCAGATCCGCGAGGGTTTTCCCAAATACGCCTTTGCTAAACCGCAGTTTGGCTGGGGTGACGATACTTCTGGGGTGCGTGTAACACTGACGGGACGTTCTACCAGCGAACTTATCCGTCTCAGCCAGCAGGTGATTCCTTTGCTATCACATATCAAAGGATTGCAAGACGTTCGTTCTGAACTAAACGGCTCACAGCAGGAGGTGGTGATCCACATTGACCGCGAATTAGCCGCACGTATCGGATTAAAGCTGAACGATATTGCCAGCACCATCGGCACCGCCCTGCGTGGCAGCCAACTCCGCTCATTTCGTCATGATCCCAGTGGCGAGCTACGTATTGAGCTGTTGTATGAGAAGCAATGGCAGCAATCGTTGGAAACCCTGAAGCAACTGCCAGTTGCCAAAATAGGCGATAAAGTGTTCACGCTCAGTAGTATTGCCGCTATCGAGATTGTGCCGAGATTCGATGTTATTCGTCACTACAACCGTGAAACAGCACTGTCGATAGGCGCAAACCTCGAAGGCATCAGCATGGAGCAGGCACAGAAAGAAATCGCACTGGTCATGCAACATGTGAATTTTCCTGATGGTTACCGTTTTTCGTTAACCGGCGGCTTTGAAAAACAGGATGAAGAACAGTCGGTAATGCTAGTAAATATGGTGTTAGCCGTCGCGATGATCTACATAGTGATGGCCGCCCTATTTGAGTCACTATTGCTGCCCAGCGCCATCATCACCAGTATTTTGTTCTCGATCACCGGGGTTTTCTGGGCACTGCTGCTAACCCATACCCCGATGTCTATCATGGCGATGATCGGTATCTTAGTGCTGATGGGGATTGTCGTTAACAATGGCATCGTGTTAGTTGACCAAATCAATCAGATGACCCCGGCGCTGGATCAACTGTCGCAAGTGATATCTGATGTGTGTATCACCCGTTTACGGCCGGTATTGATGACCGTTGGCACCACCATTCTTGGCCTGGTGCCGTTGGCGGTAGGTCAAACACAAATCGGTGCCGGTGGTCCAGCCTATGCACCAATGGCGATAGCCATTATCGGTGGACTCAGTTTTTCCACCCTGACCAGCTTGTACTTGGTGCCACTGTGTTATCAAGCGTTTTACCGCATGCGTTATGCAAGTGCGATGTACTTTGGACACTCATTGCAACTGAGTCGAAGACTGTTACCTTGGGCTTGATTTTATGTCAGTGAAAAAGCTGCTGAGGCAGCTTTTTTATTGGCGTTTCCAACAGATAACAGTACTGTATTCTTTATCAATATGGCAACTTAAGGAAAAGGCCATGACATCCAGACAGCCCACAAGCGTAGTGCAATTCCTAGGCTATGTGTTTTTAGCGACACTTCTCCTAATGCCCGCCGCCTTTGCTGCCGACTCAAAAGACGCATTTGCCAACGCCGCCATCAAAGTCATCGAATTGACTCCTGGCCGCTACATGCTTGAAGGTGCTGGCGGCAACATAGGCGTGAGTGTTGGCCAAGATGGCATACTGTTGATTGACGATCAATACGCGCCGATGGCTGACAAGATTATGGCGGCGTTGCAGCCGCTACGGGCAGGAGCACCTAGTTGTGTGATCAATAGCCATTTCCATGCTGATCACACTGGCGGTAATCTTTTTTTTGCCGAACATGGTGCGGCTATCGTTGCACAAACCAATGTACGAACCCGGCTGGTAGAACAGCAAGTTCCGGCAAAGGCCTTACCGATATTGACCTTTGATCAAGAGCTTGCCATTCATTTCAACGGCCAGAACATGCGCTTGTTGCATCTGGGACCGGCACATACCGACGGAGACGCTATCGTCCTCTGGCAAGATGGCAAAGTGCTACATACAGGCGATCTATTCTTTAAAGATCGCTTCCCGTTTATTGATCTCGAACATGGTGGCTCAGTGCTGGGTTATCGTGACGCGGTTGCCAAAATGCTGGAACTGACTGTAGACGACACCAAAATCATTCCGGGTCATGGCACACTGGCCTCTCGCGCTGATCTGTTGCGCTTTAAACATATGCTGGACGACTGTATCAACTGGATGCAAGACGGCAAAGCCGCCAATAAAACACTGGCTGAAATGTTGGCGACGCCTTTACCGAAACGCTGGCAGAACTGGGGCTGGAGTTTTATTCCGAAGGAACGCTGGATCCGTACCCTCTATGACGGAGTCCCTGCCCATTAAACGCCAAGACAACGGTGATATTCTCGTTGAGCCCTGCAGCAAAATGACGAGAAACCGCAGTACCTATGGCAAAACCGCCATAAATGTTAGCAGTGCGTACCGGCAGGTTTTTTCCAGCAACACTCAGTTGGCTTTTAGTGGTCGAATAACAAGATGTTTTAAAGGGAACAGCAGACGAAAACTGCCGCTCTAAAATGGGCAATGTTCATGTTTTCACGGCCATTTTTATCTAGCAGTAACCATTATGAGGCGTGACGAAAATGCCATAATAACCAGTAAATTGGCCTTACATCGCGGCCACCAAGATCGCGTAACGGACGTAACAGGTAGTACAGCCACTGCCAACTGGCGAGGAAACGCTTGGTCTCCTGCCAGATCTGTTCGCCACCGGCGTTGCGGTAGCAGGCAATGATACTACCGATATTTTCATTCAAAGGCCCCAGATAGCGGTACAGACTGTGGATATATACCACCAGATCTCGAATATGCTGAAACAGCATGCTCCTCTTGGGCTGGTTCGCTTCAAAATCAATGAATGTCACCTGCCCTTGCTGCCAACTAATATCTCGCAACGCTGGCCGACCATGGGCTAATCCCATAGTGTGCAAGTGGGCCAAGGCGGTAGCACTGTCTTCAAAGATCTGTTGCAAGGTTTCGCAATCTACGCCTGGCGTATTCAACCAGTCTTTAAGCGTACTTCCAGCATCTTCAACCACAAAATAGCCCGGCCCCTCGCTAACAACACGCGGTACGGGTGCAGCTTTTAGCTCCAACGCCTGCAATGTTTGTTTTTCATTTTCAATCGCCAGTTGTGGATTGGGCTTTAGCATACGCATGGTGCCATGCAACACCTCTGCTTGCTTTAACCAATAATACTGCCCTTGATAGTCAAAGCGGCAAACCCGCTGTCCGGGATGAGACTGCAACACCTGTTGCACCCGGTCATTGAAATTCTGAACCATGACAGGACTCCATTCCGATAACTGGGCTAATTATCTCTCTCGGAAAAGGTCGAATCAATTAAATGCCAGGATATAATCCTGAGATTTTGTTAATAAATAGAATATGATACAAATTCGAAACAGTATTGCAGTTCATTATTAACATTAGAGATAACTAAGCTGAAACAATAGCAAAATGTGCTTTGCCTTCTTCCCCAATATGCCGTGTCAATGTTTTCTAACAGCCAGTGCCGCTCACCAAATACAAGAACGGGATAATCACACCGGGACAATTGCAGATAGTCGTTATCTTGGCAGATGATGTTTGCCATGGAGCCGTGCCATTTTGATACAGATAAATACAACAGCAGCATCGACTTAAAATAGCGGCGTTTGGGCATCAAGGCTTAGAACCTGAGCCTTGCTAACGGCTATTGTGCTCAGGGATTTAGCATAAGAGTTAGTAAACAAACCAACGCCGCCATCTGCTCAAAGTCCTAGCTTTAGGTCTAGGACTTTGTCGCTAGTCTGTTTGTGCCTCTAGCTTGGCGAGTGCGTCGCCGCTGGCTGCTGTATGGCATCGTTTTCGTTCACCGCACCAACGGCATGATGAGTCAGTTCCGCATTCATCACCACCACAGTTTCACCAATTTTGTCTTGGATACACTGACGATTGCTGTCCCAATAGATTTGCAAAAAACCCAGCAACCCCGTAGCAATACCAGCACCATAACCACCGTAGCGACCAAAGGCACCCCACAGCGTCAACGGCTCACCACTAAGCCGTACTACCCGGATCCCCAACAGCTTTTTCGCGGGTGTTTGGCCTCGAAGCAAAGCAGTAAACAAAGTGAAGTACAACGCGCCCCAACTCAACCCTAGCCCCAGATCGGCAATAATACCCTTAGCCCAATCGATAAGAGAGTGTGACGCTGAGGCAGAACCCTTTTGGTTCTCGGCCGGCAACTCCGTATCTTCCTTCGCTGCAACGGGTTTAACAGTATCCCCAGAGAATGTAATTATTGGACTGTTGGCATTGGACTCTGGCACATTCGCTGAGGCTGAATCGGGCGTTTTTTCAGTGGTGGCTGGGGCATCGGCAGGCGCAAGCTTAACCCCCGCCATCAGTTGCTCGACATATTGCTGTTTGTCCGCTGGCGCAAGAAACGTGAGGTCATTAAAGAGCGATGCTACCATCTCCCGCCGCTCTGCAGGCTTGTCTGCAAAAACGGCATCTAGTTGTTCTTTCATTGACGGCAGTAGTTCTTCAACACAAGAGTTATCACGACAGTTAGCGAGTTTACCAGCGATGATAGCCATGGCGGCCGAGTGGGAAACTTGCTGCAACTGACTGAGGGTGATATTTGAGTCACCACGTTCATCGTCACCGCCATCAAGATAGGGGCCGATAAATTCAAGCACAACCACAAATATCACCAAAGTACTCACTATCCGCAACCAACGCCGCGCCCAGGCAGACACCACTTGCTCATGTCGCTTACTCAACACCCATGTCGCAATTGCCGCCAACAAGGCAATCCACAGACTCGAGATGCTACTTAACAAGGCTACCAGCATCAGATCCAGTAATATGGCCACGCCCCGTCGCCACGGTCGAGCCAATGGCATGCCGATTAGTTCAGGTGCGAGCTTAAAAGCAAATGGCGTCACAATAGCGCGGGTTTCTTTGCCTGCACGCCATGCAGCAAGTGCAGATTGATAGTGTTTATCCTGGGTGTCCACGCACAGATTCCTTATGATACGTAGGGGTTACATCGTCAATCGATGATGAGGCAAAATCATACTGCAGCGTCGTTAACAATAAATAATATTTTTGTAAAAGAATTTTGTGTATTTATAAAGGCAGGAGCGGAAGTTCTCAGAACAGGGTGGAAATGGAAGAAACCAACTAAGCAATAGAGAAATAAAGGTAAACACCTAAGTGGGATTGGTGTGGGACTAGGTATGCCCATTCGCCAGAGGCTCAATTAACACCACGAACCATGATGGGAACTGGCTTATCTGCGATTAATTTGATCAACAACGCCCGTTAGAACATCTACACCACCAATTCTGTAGAAGCTATGCATCGCCAGTTCCGTAAACTGACCAAAACCAAGGGCGGATTTGCCAATGAAAACAGTTTGCTTAAGCTGCTTTATGCCGGTATCTTGCGGGCATCTGAGCGTTAGACGCACCCATTACAAAGTTGGTGACACTGTCACAGTTGTCGATACACTTCGAGGCGCGCTTAGACGCTCATATCGATCTGTGATCAGGCTGACACAGAATATTGAACACCCTCGAGCTGGAAGTAGCATTAGTTGACTATTTTGAAAGGACTGCTGCTACAAGGGGAAACAAAGCATTTGACATTAAGGCTTAGCTACACTGACACAATATTATTTTGTAAACGAAATATTTAATCGTAAATTTTAACTGCAAAAATCACTAAATAATATTATTGTGCTGAAGAATATTTATTATCGTTATTTCAGGTTAATGTAAATCATATTTTTTTAAAATCTAATTCAGATAACGAACCGTTTAGAAAGTCAAGCGGCGTTGTTGCCTAAATGTGGAACCTTCTGCCTCTGATGCGATCAGATCCTGTAAATAGCAGACAGGAATGGATAGCAGTGGGCAAATCCAAGCACCAAATCACCAATTGGCCGGAATATAACAGAGCCTTGACTAAGCGGGGCTCACTGACGTTCTGGATAGACGAGCAGGCTATGAACCACTGGTGTTGCAGCAAACATCATGGTGGCCGAGGCAGAGGATTTCAGTACAGTGACACTGCAATTGAGACCGCATTGATGCTTAAAGGTCTATTCAATCTCCCCTTACGAGCACTGGAAGGTTTCATCAATTCGGTATTTGGCTTGATGAGCGTGCCTTTGAAATCACCAGGTTATAGCTGTATCAGCAAGAGAGCCAAGACTGTCGACATTCGCTACCACAACCCCAGTCGCGGCGCGATCGCTCACTTGGTTATCGATGCCACAGGTCTGAAAGTTTACGGCGAAGGTGAATGGAAAATTCGTAAGCACGGTAAAGAAAAACGCCGCACTTGGCGTAAGCTTCATTTAGCAGTGGATGCCGCAACGCATGAAGTCATCGCAGCGGAAGTGAGCCTTGAAAGCGTGGCCGATAGTGAGGTTCTGCCCACGTTATTGAACCCACTGAGACGTAAAATAAAACAAGTCTCAGCCGATGGGGCTTATGATACCAAGAACTGCCATAAGCTGCTGAAACGAAAAAACAGCAAGCCGACCATTCCGCCCAGGAAGAATGCGGGTTACTGGGAAACTGGTCATCCGAGGAATGAGGCAGTTAAGGCGTTGAAAAGCGATACACTCGAAGAATGGAAGAAAGACAATGACTATCATCAACGTTCTTTGTCAGAAACCGCCATGTATCGTTACAAGCGACTCATCAGTCCGCAACTAAGCCTACGGGACTACAATGGACAAGTCGGCGAGGCATTGGCTGGCGTGAAGGTGATGAACAAAGTCATAGGACTAGGTATGCCCATTCGCCAGAGGCTCAATTAACACCACGAACCATGATGGGAACTGGCTTATCTGCGATTGATTTGATCAACAAGGCCAAGTCAAGCCCAAGAGAAATATCACAAGAATTTAATGAGGAACTATAAAACAAAACTGGAAAGTCATTCATTGTGATATCATGACCTTTAAAACTAAACTTAACTTCTGGTAATACTTTGCCAGGTGCACTATTACTGCCATATGAAAAATCATAATGGATGAAACTTGGTTTAATACCTTTTATTCTATTCTTTATTTTTTCATATAACTTAGATGTGCCATATGTCGACACTGCTCCTGAATCTAAACAGATCACACTATCAGCAAGTGAAATCGACTCCAGATTTATATTTAACTTAAAGTCTATAATGTCTGACATTTTAATCATTGGCAATACATCAAAGTCATTATTTCTTTTTTGAAAAATAACTGAATCATAACTTCGAATATAACTCATTCCAATTATGTTCAATTTGCTATCTTTTGTTAAAGGATAATTTCTTACTCTATAATTT
>NZ_JAFNJD010000027.1:0-58668 GCF_017368415.1 Shewanella sp. 4t3-1-2LB | reverse complement strand
ATGGCGTTATTTCGCCGTATTGTGCTCAACTTGTTGCAGCAACACCCATTAAAGGTGAGTAAGCCGAGTAAGATGCGCAAAGCGGCGTGGAATGGGGACTTTAGATCTGAGCTTTTCTTTGGTTAACACATTTAACAAAGCTTAATCCCGCCCTGAAGATAACCTAGGGTGTTCTTTTTCAATAAGATTAGCTAATTTTATGGAACTACGTGATGCACCGAATGCCTTCGCATAATTGCGCCAATCATCTTGAGCTATCCATAGAGTAAGTTGCTGTATGTTTCCTTCTGCAACTGACGTATTTATAGCTTTAATTATTCGTTGATTCATACAATTACTATCCTAATGTCTTATCATTACCAGCGCAATTTCATTGTACACTCAACGACTTTAATTCCAATAACCACTCAGGCCTAATGTGACCGTTGAAAGTACCACTGTAGTACATCACGGGGATTCACAGAGAACAGCATTAGTAGAATGGATAACTTTTACTAGGGCAAAAGTGCATGAACAGGATGTGAATGAGTGAAAGGGCTAGCGCATAAAGGGGCATATGACTCCGCAAATGCAGACAACGCCATTTCCCCGTCGGTGCTGCTGAGGATGTTGCTGAGAAATGGCGTAGCTGAGGCATGGATGCCGAAGCGCGAAGGTTGAGCAGGACGCGAATCCTGAGTGTAGCCATTTTCAGCATAAAGCCGAAGAGTTGTCAGTGACGGGGGGGCGTCCTCGGGGTTCCAAGGGGCGATGGACGAGCATCGCCCCTTGGCCGCAGTGTGAGTGCGGTAGCTCACGACGTTAGCAAACGCAGTTTGCGACCTTCACAATAATGACGGACGGATTTCGCGGGTTACTCTGGACTCCAGAGCAATTGGCCGCAATCGGTCAGGTCATAGCCGCCAAGCAGTGCGGCCATCTGCCGTGATGATGAACCGGCCAGCAGTTTGAACAGTTGCTGCAATTGCCGACGGAAGTAGATGCCCTGCGGCATAACAAAATCGAAGGATTCTGTCAGCAACGGCACAAATCCCAGGCCGCTTTCCATGGCGACAGCCTGACAACCAAAGCCAATATCCGCATCGCCGCGCGCCAGATAGCCCGCCAGTTCTCGCTCGCTATAGGCGGTGAGTATGGTGTTGAGATCTTTTAGGCTGGCGCCGCGTTTCATCAGCCAGTGTTCCAGATGTTGTTGGCTGCCAGCACCACCTTGGCGGCTGACCCACCGCCACGGCAGACTCAGTACCTTATCCTCTTCCTGACACAGATGATGCAGTTCTGGGCGCACTATCAATCCC
Source organism: Shewanella sp. 4t3-1-2LB (assembly GCF_017368415.1). Taxonomy (NCBI): domain Bacteria; kingdom Pseudomonadati; phylum Pseudomonadota; class Gammaproteobacteria; order Alteromonadales; family Shewanellaceae; genus Shewanella; species Shewanella sp. 4t3-1-2LB. The sequence continues at coordinate 57,370 of NZ_JAFNJD010000027.1, read as the reverse complement.
TGTTGCCGATTGTAGCCATGCACCATGATCCACTGCTGGTGGTTGGGGTAGCCTTTTAATAGTGCGGTGTGGCGAATATTGCGCTCATCGGCGCTGCCCCAATGCAGGGTGCAAACATCGGCATAGCCTTTTGACAGCAGTTCCAGTCCTAGCCGCGAACCCGTGGCGCTGTAACTTATCAGTTCACGACTGCCCACTTCAGCCATTAATCGGGCAACTTGCATGGATAGCAGTGGATCATCACTGCCGGTGATCAGTAAACGGTCAGACAACATGCCACTGTGGCAGGAATCCATCAGCCAGCGGTCGATGAGGATTTTTGGGAACAGCCATTTACCAGTGATTTTGGTGGCTGGCAGCATCCGGTCATTCGCCATGGCGTAGACCTTTTTCTCATTCAGATCCAGATACTCCGCTACCTGCTTGGCACTCATATATACCAGTTCACTGGGTTCGGTCATTATCTCTCCTGCGTAACCGCTTGGTTTGATTGGATGTCATCAAATTCTATGTTGTCGGCGCCATGATACACCAGAAAATGCCGCCCTTTCGCGCGGGCGATCATGGTAATTCCCAGTTGTTGCGCCAGTTCCAAGCCCATCTGGGTTACGCCGCTGCGAGACAACAGCACCGGAATGCCCATTTTAGCCACCTTGATGACCATCTCTGAGGTCAGACGGCCAGTAGTATAGAAAATCATATTGCCGCCGTCTTGTTGCTTCAACCACATCTCGCCAGCAAGTGTATCAACGGCGTTGTGGCGGCCGACATCTTCTACAAAGGAGCTGATACTGTCACCTATGCAGACGCCGCAGCCATGCACCGCACCAGCATTTTTGTAGGTATCATTGTATTGGGCAATGTTGCGCAGCAAGCTGTAAATCATGCTTTGTTTAAGCTGTGGTATCGGCAAGGTGATGTTGTCTAGACCTTCCATAAAGCCACCAAATACGGTGCCTTGACCACACCCGGTGGTGACGGTTTTTTCCGCCAGTTTAGCGTCTAGATCTTGCGTCTGTTCTTTGGTAATGACTGCGGCAGAATTTACTTCCCAATCGACAATCACTGATTCCAATTGCGTGACATCACTGATAAACCCTTGGTTTTTTAAATATCCTAGCGCTAAGGCTTCGGGCCTTGCCCCCAGTGTCATCAGTGTCACAATTGGGCGCCAGTTGAGATACACCGTCAGTGGCCGCTCACAGGCAACGGACTTTTGCTGAACGACTCCATTTTCGTCGATGGCGGTAACATTGATGGTGAGCGGAACTTCAGTCGCAGTTTTTATCAGATGCAGCTTGGCTTGGGTCATGATAGGACTCATGCAAAAAAACAAGACTCAGAACTAGCAATAATCATACCCGCCATAACTGAGAGCATAAATGCGTGATCTACTGCAACTCTCCGTCAAGTGGCAATGTATATTGTGCAAAGTGTCATTTGGGGTGCGACATAATGTCCGTCACCTCAGCTGGAATACTTGATCACCGTCATGAATTTTTTTGATTTTGTATCTGGTTTATTTTTTGCATACGCCTATGGTTGACCTTGTGACCCGAAAATAATAACTCGGGAGGAAGAATTCTTATGCAGCATACTCAAAGCGTATGGCCCATGTACGTAACCCTGAAAAAGGTGGAAAAACAGATTGGGCGTTGGATGTCAGAAAGCTGGGAACTGGATCAGGTTGTTCCAGCCTCGCAAGATGCGCCAGCAGGTGCCAGTCTAGTGTTGTTGGAGTTGTTTTTGGATGAACGCGCCAGCTATCGTCTTAATCTCGATATGGATAATCCCATGCTCTATATCGTGTGTGATGAAAAGGAGGATGGCACCTGGGTTCCTGCCGCGATTTCTGCGGATCAGAATGTGGCGGCCGGTTGTCTTGAAGGCGATACCCCAGTATTGAACATGGTGATGCCGGAGGCTATTGCCTGTTGGATTGAAGCGTTTATTTCGGAGCACGGTGAAGTGGAGATCTGTGCTCATCGTCGTAAACATGTTAACCGCCGTAAGGAAGTGGCCGAAGAACAGCGGAGGCATTAATGGCTGAAGAACGCAGTTTTCTGAGCCGTTGGGCGCAGCGCAAACAGCAGGCGCTGGAGGGCGAAGTCCTTGATGAGCCTGAAGTCGCGGCTCCTGACGAAGTGGCCGATGAGGAAGTAGCGACAGTCGTTGATGCTGATGGGGCGTCAGCGGTAACAGCAGAGGTTGCTAGCGCAGAGTCTGAGACCCTGCTAGGTGCTGAAGATTTACCCGATCCTGACAGCATCGAAATCGGTGGTAGCTTTGCCAGCTTTATGGCTAACAATGTGGATCCTGATGTGAAGAAAAATGCCCTGCGGGCATTATGGAAGCAGCCACATTTCAGTGAGATCGACGGCATGATGGAATATGCCTTGGATTATAGCTGCCAGCCGACCTTAAGTGCCGAGGTTTCTAGTGAACTGGCGAAGAAAGTCTTTCGTCATCTCCTTGAAAAAACAGAAGAAGCTGTTACGGAATTGGCCGATGAGCCTGTTCCTGCGGTTACTGAAGCGGAAATGCCCGCGCCAACCCTGTTGGCGGACAATTTGGACGAAGCTATAACAGCGGATAGCCAAAATGCCACGTTACCAGCAGCAGAACCCGACAAAGGGGTTGTTTAACGTCAGTTTGGCAGTATCTAAATACCATAATTTTGGTATGTGAATTGCTGATAATTCCAATTAGTCGGGCTGTGATAAAGCGCATAAATCAATAATAAAAGCAGATAGATACTAACAATCATCACAGCCAAAAACCTGTTCAGGAACGCAAAGTGAGCAATAGTGTGAGCAATACCCCCGCCCAGCAAGCGCTGCGGCAGGTGCGCACTGAGGTGCAACAGCAGACCCGGATTCTGCAAAACCTGATCCCGCCCACCGTCAGTTACACCACAGAGGGGAGTGTGTTGGTGATTGGGCCTGAGGATCTGGCACGGTTGGCGGCGGACAAATTGTCTAGCATGGCTGGCTGTGTGATTTTGGCCAATGAGGCGGTTACCAGCCAGGATGAGGCCCACCTAGAACGGGTGATGGCTGCCGCTGAAAACGTTGAGACTTATTACAACAAGCTGTTATCGGTAAAAGGTTTTTTAGGCCAGTTTCAGGTTGCGGTGGAGCATAACGGTGGTGCCGCAGAATTAAGTTTGGTGGCGTTGCGTAAGGCGCATTTTGACTTGATTCTGGATCTGAGTCGTGAGCCGGTTATCCAATTGGAAATGCTGCCGCCCGGTTATTTTTATGTGGGTCAGGATCAGGCCAAACTGGCGCAGGCGCTGGAAGAACTGCCGCAGATGGTGGGACAGTTCGATAAACCGCGTTACGTTAAGATCAATGCCGATATCTGCGCCCATTATCGTAATGGTGTTAACGGTTGTAACCGCTGTCTAAATTTCTGTCCCGCCGATGCCATCAAGAGTGTGGCGCAGCAGATTGAGGTTGACCCTTATCTGTGTCATGGTGCGGGTAGTTGCAGTAACGCTTGTCCCACTGGTGCCTTGACTTACGATTTGCCAACGCCCCAAGCCCTTCACTCCTATCTGCATAAACTGATCAGCCGTTATCTGGAAAAATCCGGCACGGCACCTGTCATCCTCTTCCACGATGCAACTCAAGGTGCAGCGTTGATCTCCAGCGAACTTCCGGGCGATGTCTTACCGGTAGAGCTGGAGGAGATCACGGTCGCGGGGATGGATCACTGGTTAGCGGCATTGGCATGGGGAGCACGTCAGATATTAGTGTTGAACACTGCGGCAACTGCTCCTAGCTTGACGCAGATGTTGCAGGGCGAGTTGTCGCTGACCAATACCTTGTTGCAAGAAATTGGTCAGCCTGCACGCATCTCTTTGATTGGCGAAACCGAGTTGCTAGAGCTCTGGCCTATACTTGATAGCAGCATGGGCTGGCCGTTAACGGTTCCGGCAACGTTCGAGGCAGACAGCAAACGTGCCATCTTGTTTGCGGCACTGGATTACCTCAACCAACAGGCAGCACAAGCCAAACACCGTTTGCCACTGAGTAACGTGCCGTTTGGTCAGGTGCAGGTAAAAGCTGACGGTTGTACCTTGTGTATGTCCTGTGTGGCGACTTGTCCGACGAAGGCGCTGCAGGATGGCGGTGACAAACCGGCGTTGTACTTTGTTGAGCAAGATTGTGTGCAGTGTGGGCTTTGTGAAGCCTCTTGCCCGGAAAAAGTCATCAGTTTGCAATCGTCTGTTAATTTGGATCAGCCGTCCAGACAACAACGACAGACCCTAAAAGAAGAAGCTCCGTTTGAATGTATTCGTTGCGGAGCCCCATTTGCGACCCAGTCTATGGTGCATCGGATGCTGGATATGGTCGGAACCCACAATGCTTTTAGTGCGCATATCGATCGCTTGAAAATGTGTGGGGATTGCCGGGTGAAGGATATGTTCGAAGAGATCCTTAACGACCCCGAAAAGCAACTGAGATAAGAGAGCCGTTATGACCGAAACAACAAAACAAGTATCCGAAAACGATCAGCTCCGGGCCGACATTTATCAGCTGTTGGCCGCTTTGCTCAGACGCGAGCCCAGCCAGGAACTATTGCAGTTTCTGACAAATTTGGAAGTAGATGCCAACGAAGATAACGCTATGACCCGTGCCTGGTTGGCCCTGAAACTGGCGGCGGCACAGTTCAGCCCTGAACAATTACAGGATGAATACTTCAATCTGTTTATTGGGGTCGGGGCCGGTGAAATTCTGCCTTATGGCAGTTGGTTTATGACCGGTTCTTTAATGGATAAACCGTTGGCTCTGTTGCGTCAGGATTTGATGCAGCTTGGCTTTGAACGGCAGGACGAGGTCAAAGAGCCTGAAGATCATGTGGCGGCGTTGTTTGAAGTGATGAGTGTGTTGATCCTGGAAGCGCCATCACATCAGCAATTGGCGTTCTATCGGCGCCACATCGGCAGCTGGATTGTGCGCTTTTTCGACACCTTGTCCCGCTGTCAGAGTGCGGCGTTCTATGGAGTCGTTGCGCAATTAGGCCGTGCCTTCTTTGAAACCGAAATCGCTGAATTTGAACGGCTGGTGCTCAGCACCCCGGTGGTGGAAACCCCAGACGTTCAGATCCAGCCCAAAGCCAGTGAAATGGCTTGATTGACAGGTCTGTTACTCAACAGATCTATGGTGTGGGAGTTCGCTCCCACGTAATTGAAACAAGGAGACGCTATGAAGAAGCAAGCTTCCGATATGAGTCGCCGTCAACTGCTGAAAGCCTTGGCGATTGGCAGTGCCGCCGGAGCTGTAGCCACTGTCAGTGGTCAGGCGATGGCTGCTGCGCCGCAGGCTACAAATGAGCCAAAGCCGCAGGACGGTTACCGTGAAACCGAGCATGTCCGCAGTTATTACGACACTTTGCGTAATAAATGATAAAAAGGAGTGTGTGAGATGCGATTAACCCGTACATCCGAACAGGCACCAGTGGCTGAAAAGCCATCGTTGGGCCTGAATCGCCGTCAGTTCCTCAAGTCAGCAGGCTTGGCAACTGGTGGTATTGCTGCCGCTTCCATGCTTGGGGCTGGAATGATGCGCAGGGCCGAGGCGACTGAAGTGCCTCATGATGCACCTACCGAAGTGAAGCGTACTATCTGCTCTCACTGTGCTGTAGGTTGCGGTCTTTATGCTGAAGTGCAAAACGGTGTGTGGACAGGTCAGGAGCCTGCATTCGACCATCCGTTTAACCGTGGCGGTCATTGCGCCAAAGGCGCGTCATTGCGTGAAGTAGCGCATGGCGACAAACGCAATAAATACCCCATGAAGCTAGAAGGCGGTAAGTGGAAGCGTCTGAGTTGGGAACAGGCCATCAACGAGATTGGTGACCAGATGCTGAAGATCCGTGAAGAATCCGGTCCAGATTCCATCTATTTCATGGGCAGCGCTAAGTTCTCTAACGAACAATCTTACCTGTACCGCAAACTTGCGGCGATGTGGGGCACTAACAACGTCGACCACTCAGCCCGTATTTGTCACTCTACCACTGTAGCCGGTGTGGCCAACACCTGGGGTTATGGTGCGCAAACCAACTCTTTCAACGACATGCATCACTCTAAGTTGATCCTGTTCGTTGGTTCTAATCCAAGTGAAGCCCACCCAGTTGCCATGCAGCACGTACTGGAAGGGAAAGAACGCGGTGCCAAAATTATTGTGGTTGATCCACGTTTCACCCGTACTGCAGCTAAGTCTGACGAGTACGTGCATATCCGTCCCGGCACCGACATTCCTTTCATCTACGGTCTGCTGTGGCACATCTTTGAAAATGGCTGGGAAGATAAGAAATTTATCGATTCACGCGTGTACGGCATGGAACGTATCCGTGATGAAGCGGCCAAGTTTAACCCAGAAGAAGTGACTAACATCACTGGCGTTAGCAAAGAGCAGATGTTCCGAGTTGCCAAAATGCTGGCTGAACACAAACCCGGCACTATTGTATGGTGTATGGGTGGTACTCAGCATCATATCGGTAACGCGAATACCCGTTCATACTGCATCCTGCAGTTGGCACTGGGTAACATGGGCGTTGTGGGCGGCGGTACTAACATTTTCCGTGGTCACGATAACGTACAGGGCGCTACTGACTTCGGTCTGCTGTTTGACAACCTGCCTGGTTACTATGGTTTGACTTCCGGCGCTTGGGGCCACTGGTCTCGCGTTTGGGATCTGCCTGCTGACTGGGTTGCCAGCCGCTTTGACCAAGGTGAATATCTGGGGCAGAAACCACAAACTTCTGCTGGTATTCCTTGTTCCCGTTGGCACGATGGGGTGCTGGAAGACAAGACCAAGATTGCCCAGAAGGACAATATCCGTCTGGCATTCTTCTGGGGTCAGTCCGTTAACACCGAAACCCGTGGTCGTGAAGTGCGTGAAGCACTGAACAAAATGGATACCGTGGTGGTAGTCGATCCACATCCAACCATGGCTTCTGTGATGCCGGAACGTAAGGATGGCGTCTATATTCTGCCCGCCTGTACCCAGTTTGAAACTTACGGGTCAGTGACGGCTTCCAACCGTTCATTGCAGTGGCGTGACAAAGTGATTGAGCCGCATTTCGAATCGCTGCCTGATCACACCATCATGTACAAACTGGCGAAGAAATTGGGTGTTGAGAAAGAATTCTGTAAACACATCCAAGTCAACAACGATGAACCTTTGGTTGAAGATGTTACCCGCGAATTTAACCGCGGCATGTGGACCATTGGTTACACTGGTCAGAGCCCAGAACGTCTGAAAGAACACCAGAAAAACTGGGGTACTTTCGACTTTGATTCACTGGAAGCTCCCGGTGGCCCATGCAAGGGTGAAACCTATGGTTTGCCTTGGCCATGTTGGGGCACCCCAGAGATGAAACATCCTGGCACCCAGATCCTCTATCGTACCGACCGTGAAGTCCGCTTTGGTGGTGGTAACTTCCGTGCCCGTTACGGTGTGGAACACAATGGTACCAATATTCTGGCAGAAGGCTCATTCTCAAAAGGCAGTGAAATTCAGGATGGTTATCCAGAATTTTCTGACAAGATGCTGAAGCAACTGGGTTGGTGGGATGATCTTACCGGCGAAGAAAAAGCGGCGGCTGAAGGCAAAAACTGGAAGACTGACCTATCCGGTGGTATCCAGCGTGTTGCCATCAAGCATGGTTGTATTCCTTTTGGTAACGCCAAAGCCCGTTGTATCGTGTGGAACTTCCCGGATGATATTCCGCTGCACCGCGAACCGCTGTACACACCGCGTCGCGACTTGGTAGCCAAATATCCAACCTATGAAGACCGCATGGTGGCGCGTTTGCCTACCTTGTACAAGTCAATTCAGGACAAGGATTTCTCTAAAGACTTCCCGATGATCCTCACCTCAGGCCGCTTGGTGGAATACGAAGGCGGCGGTGAAGAAACCCGTTCTAACCCATGGTTGGCAGAGTTGCAGCAGGAGATGTTCATTGAAATGAACCCTGCCGATGCGGCTGATCGTGGTGTGCGCAGTGAAGACGATGTCTGGGTACATAGTCCAGAGGGCGCACAGATCAAGGTCAAAGTGATGGTAACGCCAAGGGTTCAACCGGGCGAATGCTTTATGCCTTATCACTTTGCGGGGATCTTCGAAGGTAAGAGTTTGGTTGATAAATATCCTGAAGGCACCGTGCCTTATGTTCAGGGTGAGTCTGCCAACACCGTATTGACTTACGGCTATGACGTGGTGACACAGATGCAGGAAACCAAAACCAGCCTGTGTCAGATCACCAAAGCCTGACCGTACTTGATGAGGAGATAAGCCACTATGGCAGTCATGAAATTTCTATGTGACACCAAGCGCTGCATCGAGTGTAACGGTTGTGTCACAGCGTGTAAAAACGAAAACGACTCCGCTCTTGAGTGGGGTATCCAGCGTCGCCGCGTGGTTACCATCAATGATGGTCAGCCCGGTGAAGCCTCCATCTCAGTTGCTTGTATGCACTGTACTGATGCGCCTTGTATGGCAGTTTGCCCGGCAGACTGTTTCTACCGTACTGAGGAAGGCATTGTGCTGCATAACAAAAACACCTGTATCGGTTGCGGCTACTGCTTCTATGCTTGTCCTTTCGGCGCGCCTCAGTTCCCGAAAAAGACCGCATTCGGCAGTCGCGGCAAAATGGACAAATGTACGTTCTGTGCTGGCGGCCCGGAAGAGAATTTCTCCGAGCGCGAACGCAAACTGTACGGTGCCAACCGTATCGCAGAAGGTAAGTTGCCGATGTGTGCCGAGCTTTGTTCTACCAAAGCGCTGCTCGCGGGTGATGCCCAGGTTGTCTCTGGGATCTACCGTGAGCGTATGGCCCGCCGTGGTGCCAGTCCTGATGTGATTTGGGGCTACAACCCCAAGACTGGTGTGATCAACTAAGAGTGAACCGGAACGGGGTGACCCGTTCCGGCGAGGAGTGACTATGGTTATCAAATCACTGCGCAGCCTGTTCGCTCTGATGTTGTTGGTTTGCGGTATGGGGCTGTCTGCAACAGCTTTTGCCGCCGACCAACAGTCCAGTCAGCAGCAGGCAACTGCGCAAACCAGCGAAGCCGACTTGTGGCGTGCGGTAAAATCTGGCGAAGCCGGATATACCACCGCTAAAGGGGTGGAGCGGGGTGTGTTGATTAATGTGACCGGGGAACAAGGGCGGGAGATCCGCAACAAATACGTGACACCCGTGATGGGAATTGCTGTTGTCGGCGTATTTGGCGCGTTTTTGCTGTTTTACTTTGTTAACGGTCCGGCACGACTGAATGACGGCTTTTCCGGCAAGATGGTATTCCGTTGGAGTAAAGCCGATCTCATTCTCCACTGGTGCGTGGCTATCAGCTGTCTGACCCTGATATTCACCGGCCTTAATATTATGCTGGGCAAGCATGTATTGCAGCCGATGGTTGGTGAAGGTAGCGGCATTTGGGCATCATTGATATACGGTTCCAAAACTATCCACGATTGGGTAGGACCCTTCTTTATCGTCTGCTGGGCGATATTGGTGGTGAAATGGATGCCGCATCAGATGCTTAAAGGTTATGACTTTAAGTGGTTCCTGACTGTTGGCGGTTATTTCAACGTCGGCCCACTCAAAGGCAAACATGCTGATTCCGGCTTTGCTAACGCGGGTGAAAAGGCCTGGTTCTGGACGTTGGCGATCTTCGGCCTATTCATTGCCATTTCTGGCGTGATGATGGTACTACCAGGTTTGGATCTGCCACGTGAAGCCTCAATGGCAGCGCTGTTGGTGCACGGTGTCAGTGCCATTCTGATCATTGCCTTTACTATCGTCCATATCTGGATGGCGACTGTCCTCAGCGAGGGCGGTATGGAGTGTATGGTGTCCGGTTATTGTGATGAAAACTGGGCTATGCAGCACCACAATCTGTGGTATGACGAAATCAAGGCCAATGGCACGCTGAAATATCGCGAATAAAAGTTAATTGTTACGTAAAACACCTCGGCATGCCGGGGTGTTTTTTTAGTAAATTCAGTACGCGATTTCGATACAAATAGTTAACAGTTTGATGGCTATAATCCCTATCTAAACTAGGGTTTTCTAGCCACGAAAAACATGATGCAGTTAACGCTTTCCCCCGTTGATAAGCCCATTGAGACGGTAAAACTGCGCTAGATCAATATCAGTATTTCTTGATCCCCTTATATTCCCCGAGCCTAATGATAACCCCTTATTCAATTGATTGAATTTCGGTCAAATTTGGCCGGTGTTGTGAATAATTCGTTAATTCTCAAATACCGCATTTCCCTCATATTTCGTATGGATGCACCACCCCAGGAGTAACAAAGTGAAAGAGCAGAAGCCCGATCTGCAACGCAGATCCCTGCTGAAAGCCCTGACCATAGGCACAGCTGCCGGCGTAGCCGTGGCTGCCTCCCAGGTCTCTGTGGCACAGGCAAATGAAAGCACTGATAGCGCTACCACCCATCAGGATGGTTATCGTGAAACAGCGCACATCCGCAACTATTACAACAGCCTGCGTTAACCCAGGAGAAATTAAGCGATGAAGTTAACTCGCACATCTAGCGTCGCCGCCAAGACCGACGCCACCATACTGGGGATTAGTCGTCGCCAGTTTATGAAAAGCGCTGGTATCGCCACTGGTGGTATTGCTGCTGCATCATTCTTAGGAACCGGCATGATGCGCCGCGCAGAAGCCAAAGAAGTCCCTCATGATGCCCCGATTGAAGTCAAGCGCACTATCTGTAGCGCCTGCGCTGTAGGTTGTGGCCTGTATGCTGAAGTACAGAATGGCGTGTGGACTGGTCAGGAACCCGCCTTTGATCATCCCTTCAACCAAGGTGGTCACTGTGCCAAAGGTGCGGCACTGCGCGAACACGGCCACGGGGAAAAACGCGTTAAATATCCAATGAAGCTTGAAGGCGGCAAATGGAAACGCATCAGTTGGGAACAGGCCATCAATGAAGTTGGTGACCAAATGCTGAAAGTTCGCAATGAGTCAGGTCCAGATTCGCTGTACTTCATGGGCAGTGCTAAGTTTTCTAACGAAGGCTGCTATATGTACCGTAAATTTGCAGCAATGTGGGGCACTAACAACGTCGACCACTCAGCCCGTATTTGTCACTCTACCACTGTAGCCGGTGTTGCTAACACTTGGGGCTATGGTGCGCAAACCAACTCATTCAACGATATCCAGAATACCAAAGCGATTTTCTTCATCGGTTCTAACCCGGCTGAAGCACATCCGGTGGCGATGCAGCATATTTTGCTGGCGAAAGAACGTAACAAAGCCAAGATCATCGTAATTGATCCACGTTTCTCCCGCACCGCCGCGCACGCAGATCTGCATGTGAATATTCGTCCAGGTACCGATATTCCTTTCATCTACGGTATGTTGTGGCACATTTTTGAAAACGGTTGGGAAGATAAAACCTTTATCCAACAACGCGTTTTTGCTATGGATGAAATTCGCAAAGAAGCCGCTAAGTTCCCACCCAAAGAAGTGGCTAACATTTGTGGTATCAGTGAAGACTCACTCTATCAAACCGCTAAGTTGTTTGCTGACAACCGTCCGGGCACTGTGGTTTGGTGTATGGGGGGTACGCAGCACCATGTGGGTAACGCCAACACCCGTGCTTACTGTATTTTGCAGTTGGCCCTTGGCAACATGGGTAAACAAGGTGGCGGTACTAACATTTTCCGTGGTCACGATAACGTGCAAGGCGCGACTGACCTTGGTCTGCTGTTTGATACATTGCCAGGTTACTACGGTTTGACTACCGGTGCCTGGAAGCATTGGACCCATGTGTGGGATCTGGACTTTGATTGGGTCAAAGGCCGTTTCGACAATGGCAACTATCTTGGCCGTGAACCGATGATCACCCCGGGGATCCCTTGCTCTCGTTGGCACGATGGCGTGCTTGAAGACAAAACCAAGCTGGCTCAGAAAGACAATATTCGCATGGCGTTTTTCTGGGGTCAGTCAGTGAACACCGAAACCCGTCAGCGCGATGTGCGTGATGCGCTCGACAAGATGGATACCATTGTGGTGGTGGATCCTGCGCCAACTATGGCCGGGGTAATGCACCGTCGTAAAGATGGTGTGTATCTGTTGCCTGCCTGTACTCAGTTTGAATCCCGTGGTTCTCTGTCAAACTCTGGCCGCTCAGTACAGTGGCGTGAACAGGTTATTGAACCGCTGTTTGAATCTAAAAACGACTTGGAAATCATGTACCTGTTGTCTAAGAAATTGGGCTTCGATAAAGAGTACACCAAGCGCATCCAGTTGGATGAAAAAGGCATTCCATTAGTGGAAGATGTGACCCGCGAAATCAACCGTGGCATGTGGACTATCGGTATGAGCGGTCAGAGCCCTGAGCGTATTAAAGCGCACACCATGAACTGGGGTACCTTCAGCAACAAAACACTGGAAGCTGACGGCGGCCCATGTAAAGGCGAAACCTACGGTTTGCCTTGGCCATGTTGGGGCGCACCAGAGCAGAAACACCCTGGCACCCAAATTCTGTACAACACAAGCAAACACGTGTTGCAAGGTGGCGGTAACTTCCGTGCCCGTTACGGCGTGGAATACCAAGGCCACAACATTCTGGCTGAAGGGTCTTACTCTTTGGGATCAGAAATCCAAGACGGTTATCCAGAATTTTCCGACAAACTGCTGAAACAACTCGGCTGGTGGGATGATCTGACCGCAGAAGAAAAAGCCGAAGCAGAAGGCAAGAACTGGAAGACCGACCTGTCTGGCGGTATCCAGCGTGTGGCTATGAAGCACGGTTGTATCCCGTTTGGTAACGCCAAGGCCCGCTGTATTGTGTGGACCTTCCCAGATCAAGTGCCAGTGCACCGCGAACCGCTGTACACCCCACGCCGTGATCTGGTTGCCAAATACCCAACTTACGATGATATGCAAGTGCATCGTCTGCCAACGCTGTACAAGTCAATCCAACAGCAAGATATGACCGGCAAATACCCACTGGCGCTGACGTCTGGCCGTTTGGTGGAGTTTGAAGGTGGTGGTGAGGAATCCCGTTCCAACCCATGGCTGGCAGAACTGCAACAGCAGATGTTTGTTGAAATTAACCCCGCTGATGCTGCCGATCGCAGTATTCGCAACGGTGACAAAGTGTGGCTGGAAGGCGCCGAAGGTGGCCGCGTGCTGGTACAGGCGTTGGTGACTCCGCGCGTGAAACAGGGCGTAACCTGGATGCCATACCACTTTGCCGGTGTGATGCATGGTGAAAGTCTGGAGGCGAACTATCCGGAAGGTACTGCGCCGTATGTGCTGGGCGAATCTGCCAACACTGCGCTGACCTACGGTTACGACCCAGTGACCCAGATGCAGGAGACCAAAGCGTCTCTGTGCCAGATCGTCAAAGCCTGATTGCAGCGTAAGTGAGGAGAATTGCCACTATGGCTACTATGAAATTTCTGTGTGATACCAAACGCTGCATCGAATGTAACGGTTGCGTCACCGCTTGTAAAAACGAAAACGACTCCGCGCTTGAGTGGGGTATCCAACGTCGCCGTGTAGTCACTCTGCACGATGGGCAACCCGGCGAAGCTTCTATCTCTGTGGCCTGCATGCATTGCTCTGATGCGCCATGTATGGCGGTATGTCCAGCAGATTGCTTCTATCGCACCGAAGATGGTGTGGTGCTGCATAACAAAGACAAGTGTATCGGCTGTGGTTACTGCCTGTACGCCTGCCCGTTCGGTGCGCCGCAGTTCCCGAAAAAAGGCGCATTTGCTGCTCGCGGCAAAATGGACAAATGTACTTTTTGCTCAGGCGGCCCTGAAGAGAATTTCTCGGAAGCTGAACGCCAGAAGTACGGTTCCAACCGTATTGCCGAAGGCAAGCTGCCAATGTGTGCTGAGTTGTGTGCCACCAAGGCGCTGCTCGCCGGTGATGCCGAAGTGGTTTCTGGCATCTACCGTGAGCGTGTCGCCTATCGTGGTGCTGACAATGCAGCCTGGAAGTAAGCGTCCGTACAGAGATAACTGGCTCGCGCAATGCGAGCCAGTGAGAGAGGTTTTTAATGAACAAATGGTTCAAACAACTGGGTTTGGCCGCTGCGCTGTTATTTAGCACAGTGAGCTTTGCCGCTGAAACCCCGGCACCTGCAGCACAACCAGAAGCGGTGGTGGCTGCGGTGCAGGCGCAGCAATCGGAGTATTCACAGCTGTGGACCGAACTTAAAAACGGCGCGACCGGGTATACCACCTCCCAGAGCCAGTTTCATAACCAGCCGATCAATAGCTACGATCTGCGGGTACTGGAACTGCGCAGTGGCTGGTTGGCTCCCGGTTTGATGCTGGCACTGTTCGGTATGATCATCATTTTTGCCCTGTTTATCATGGTTAACGGTATTTCCAAACTACACCATGGTTTTTCAGGCAAGATGGTCCATCGTTGGTCAAAGCTGGATATTTCTATCCACTGGTTAGGGGCGATCCCTTGCCTGACATTGATCCTTACTGGCTTAACCCTGTTGGCAGGTCGTTTTTTCCTGCAGCCGGTGGTGAGTGAAGGGTTCTGGGCTGGGGTGGTGTATTTTGCTAAGCAAGTACACAACGTCATGGCTATCCCGTTTATGTTCGGTTGGTTGCTGATGACGTTGATGTGGGCGAAAAACCAAATGCCGAAGATGTATGACCTGAAATGGTTCCTGGTGGTTGGTGGTTATATCAACTTCGGGCCGTTCAAAGGTAAACATCCAGACTCTGGTTTTGCCAATGCTGGTGAAAAGATGTGGTTCTGGACCTTCGCCTTGTTTGGTCTGGTGATCTCGGCTTCTGGTATGTTGCTGCTGTTCCCGAACTTGTTCGAGCCTAGCCGCACCCTGAGCCTGATTTCGCTGATCCTGCATGCGGTCAGCGCCATCATCATCTGTGCCTTTTCTATCGTGCACATCTTCATGGCTACTGTGATGTCTGAAGGTGGTATGGAGTGCATGGTTTCCGGTTACTGCGATGAAAACTGGGCGACCCAGCACCATAATCTGTGGTTCGATGAAATCAAGGCTAACGGTACACTGAAGTATCGCGAATCCTGATTTTTTAAGCTTGAGTTAAGCCGCGTATCACACGCGGCTTTTTTATGCCACATACCTAGCAGTTTTGGCCTTAGCGGTTGACATTTATTCGTATTAGCTAAAACATGACAAACTTAACAAAACAGGGCGACCATAGCTGATAGGTGATGTTAACTTCTAGCCAGTTCACGTTTTGCCGGCGACTTAGGATGTACCCTGCAAACTCAAGACACTGCCTTGGATAGTCACTAACTTGTTGTGGTATTTAAGGATTATGTTACCCAGACAGGAACCGTTATGTCATCTGTGATCCAAACTCTCGATCGTCAACTGGTATCAAACTACCAATCCAATATCACAGTACCCAACTGGATGCTGCGAGCCATGGAAGGGGTGATGCATTACTATGTCGATAAGAATCTGAGACTGGATACTATCTCTGCTGACATTATGCCAGCGCCAGTGGCGGGCAAAAAGTACATGCTGTATGCCCATGTGCCGTTTTGCCATACGCTTTGCTCCTATTGTACTTTCCATCGCTTCCTGTTTAAGGAGGACAAGGCTCGTCGCTATTTTGTGGCGTTGCGTAAAGAGATGGATATGGTCAAGGCTTTGGGCTATGACTTCGAGTCCATGTATATCGGTGGTGGTACCACCACAGTGCTGGAAGATGAGCTAGCACGCACCATTGAACACGCTAAAACCTTGTTCCCATCGATTAAGGAAGTGTCTTGCGAATCTGATCCGCAGCATCTGGATAGCCCCGGTTTCAAGCAGCTCAAAGGGCTGGTGGACCGCATGTCGATTGGCGTGCAGAGCTTTAATGACGATATTCTGCGGATGACAGAACGGCTGGAAAAATTCGGCTCTGGTCAGGAAACGTTCGATAAGATCATGGCTGCTAAAGAGCTGTTCCCCATCATTAACGTTGACCTGATCTTTGGTTTCCGTGGTCAGACCGACGAAGTTATCCAGCATGATCTGGACATGGCTTCCCGGCTTGATCCGCGACAGATCACCACTTATCCACTGATGGTGACCCACCAGACCCGTAAGAGTGTGAAGGCTACGCTGGCGGCACCGCATGCGGATATGGCGAACCAGTATCGGATGATCCTCAATACCTTAGTAGGGCAATATAACCAGTTGTCTGCTTGGGCCTTCGGTAAAGCCAACAATGAAGGCTTTGATGAGTACGTCATTGATTACGATGAATATCTTGGTGTGGGTTCCGGCTCTTTCAGCTTCCTCAATGACACCCTGTTCGTAAATACCTTCTCGCTGCGTAATTATGAAGAACGCATCAAGAACGGCAAAATGGGCGTGGAGCAGCAAAAGAATTACAGCAAAAAAGATGTAATGCAGTATCGCTTCCTGTTGGGGATGTTTTCTGGCCGTCTGTCACGCAAATATTTCCGCGATACTTTTGGCGTTAACCTGGATACCGCCTTGCTGAAAGAGATGACCTCAATGAAACTGATTGGGGCGTTAAAGAATGACCCCGATAACCCAGAAGAGCTAATCGTCACCGATAACGGCAAGATGATGGGCTTGTTGATGATGAAAGAATTCTACTCCGGCATGGATAACGTGCGGGCGCAGCTGCGCAAGCCGCTGAAACCTTGTGATATGTAGTTATCTTGCAAGCTGTTGCTTGCGCTGATTTTGATGGAAGGAATGCTAAGGCATTCCTTTTTTGTTGGCTACGCCAAAGCAACCTAGCGGTTGCGGAAGTCGTGGAACTACTCGCTCCACACCAGAGCCAAAGGGCGATGCTCGTC
This sequence comes from Shewanella sp. 4t3-1-2LB, assembly GCF_017368415.1. Lineage (NCBI taxonomy): Bacteria > Pseudomonadati > Pseudomonadota > Gammaproteobacteria > Alteromonadales > Shewanellaceae > Shewanella > Shewanella sp. 4t3-1-2LB. The sequence goes on along the minus strand of NZ_JAFNJD010000027.1, from coordinate 40,536 downwards.
CCTCGCCCTTTGGAAACCCGACGACGCCCCACGGCGCTAAACGCTACGGCACTTCTGGTTTGTCATTTTCGCAAATCGCTCTGATTCGCGGTCCCTCGCTCACCATCGCTTCTCGTCTTCCCTGACTCGATTGCTCAATGCCTGCCCAACGCACCTACGCAGCGTCGAAGGGGAATCAGTGTTGCCTGTTAGTTTGGAGTCTTTTCGGAATAACTACGGCATATATCCCTCACAGTCATCGATGAAAACTTCCAATTCTTCAAGATGAATTCTACAGATATCCCATATCGGAAGTTGTGGATCATCATTAGTAAAATAATAGTAACCTTTAGAAAACTTCAGTTGGATGGGGGTTATTTTATTTGCTTCAGCAATTTTATCTGATGGTCTGAATCGAAGAGTAACTTTGCCTATGGGTTGTGGGCTGTAACCATCGTAACTTGGCTCTACTGGTTTATAGTGCACCGCTGTTGTGCGGTAAGCGCCATCTGGGCCTGATTTATAAAAGTCGGGGTGCTGATTTCTAAATTCTTTCACCCTGTCAACTAAGATACTCATTCTCTTGAGGTGTTCACTAGAACTATAACAAGCGTTAAGAAAAGCGCTTAAAAAGAATGTAAATTCTTTGGCGGGTTCATGCTCTTTGAAAACTGATTTGCGAGAAATTTCTATATGGTCCATCAAAGACAAGAAAAAAGACGCTTCATCAACTTTTTGTCTAGCATTCAAAATTACATCATCCTTGATATTCTCTTTCATTATGGCACCTACCAATTCAACTGAAATTTAATCCTTAACCAACATTACGCCTAAAAATTTCATCGCCTCAATTAAAGAAAAATCTTTAGCTCTACTAAAATTTCGTCTATTCGCAAATAAGCCAATTGAGCCCCTCAATATTCTCATAATCGTTTGGGGAAAGCTTTCAAGTAAGCAGAGAACTTGCAGGTGTACTCCGTGAATTCCCAGCACATGCGGACTTGTGGCCGTCGCCAGCATGGATGCTGGTGTCGAGATTACAGGGATGTACTTGCATCGTGCCACAAGATCGCATGTGCGTAGTAGCCCACTGCAGGTGATTCCGCGCTTGGATCAGAGTGTAATCGCCCATACTGAGATAAGTACGCTGCAATTCGTTAAATCACATGGTGAGCGATTGATAACATCAGCACCATTCAGGAGATCTGCATGTCGAGTCAGTTTCACTTTTATCAGCCCAAAATAAAATATAGGACAGTAATCAATTTTGTTGGTTGCGCCAATGCAAACTAGCTTTTGCTAGAGCTTAGGCTAGCGCCTGGCATGGCAAGCGAGTATTTGGCTTAATGGTATCGCTGCGCGATGGCAAACTGCGTTTGCGAACGTCATAGAAGACATACAGAAAGTATTAATACTGCGGGCACATGGATGTGCTTGAGCGGCGAATGTCTCAATGACGCAATGCCTGTCCAACGCGCCTGTGCCGTGCCAAAGGGGAGTCGGTATTGCCTAGTAGCTCGATAGCAACTTTTGGGTGAACGCGAGTTTGATTGCTAACGCTAATTGATGAGTTTCTGGTAACAATTTTCATGGAATCCCTCTTGAGCTATTTGTGAGTTTATATTTCGCACAAATCACGTGATTTAATTAAATTGACCATTTCGTGCGATACATTATAATCTGACTGGGTACTCAACCGGGAATTGACCATGCATACATTGACAGCGAATGATGCCAAACGAAATTTTGGCGAACTACTGCTGAGCGCACAACGCGAGCCTGTAAAAATCAGCAAAAACAGTAAAGATGCTGTGGTGGTAATGTCGATTCGAGACTTTGAAGCGCTGGAAGCGATGAAAGCTGAATACCTTAAGCACTGCTTCACAGCAGCGAAGGAAGAGTTAAATAATGGCAATGTTGTTGATGGCGAAAATTTCCTGAATTCGCTGTAATTCACTGATGCAAAATAACAAATACAAGCTAAGTAGCTTAGCGCAGTCGCACTTGCGCAAAGTAAAAAGTTACACTGTTGAAAATTTTTCAGAATTGCAATGGCGTACCTACAAAGACACTTTGTTATCAGGGTTACAAATGTTAGCCGACAACCCGGGCGTAGGCATAAGCTGTGACGAGATCTACCCCAATGGCTTTTACTTCCCCATTGGCAAACATACGGCTTACTTCACCAAAGAAGACGGCTTTATCTTGATCGTGGCGGTTTTAGGTCAGCCACAACTCCCCCAGAATCATCTGAAGTAACGCTATTTCACCCCAGAAAACATGTAGAAAAGCATGACAGGCATCAACTTGGACCATTCCAGCAGAAGGGAGAAATGGAGCAATAGCTGTTCAATGTTTGCTGAATCCATTCAACTTCATGTTTTCCAGAGGGTGTTGGTGGATGACTGCATGGATAGAAAAAGCGGTGCTCACTTAAAACGCCGCTTTTTAGGCTATCGATTGTACGGTCAGATCGCTACTGATTGAGGTGCGTCTGGGTGAGCAATGCTTTATGTTCAAACTCAACAAATCCATCTTCAATGGCCGGTAAGATGGCGATAACATTGAAATAAGGTGTTGTGTATATTTTGCTGTCTCTTAGCTGTTCCATCATGAAATAGTAATGTTGAATGTTATCGGTTTCGCACATCATGATATCGCTACAAAACGTGGTGAAGGCTTCTGCATCAAACAGTCGAATATGTACGTCTGGATACTTGGCAAAGACTTCGCGTTTTAGTTGGTCAAAATAAGCGTTGCGGTCACGTCTATCTAATTGCAGCCATTCCTTTCTAGCATTTAAATGTACAAAAAAAGTATAGGTTCTAGCCATGTTTGTTTTCCTTCAATTCTGGTTTCGGCGGTAAATATAGAATACGATTAAACATTCGCGTTTTATATTCGCATTCCGAGATAAGCCAGTGAACTCAAAGGTAATAGATTGTATTGTAAGTAGAAAACTACCAAGACAAGGGCGTTCAAAGACACTCGTTGCTGCGATACTAGAAGCTGCTATTCATGTTTTAGCGGATGGCGGCATTCGGGGATTTACCACCGCCAGAGTGGCTGAAAAGGCGGGAATTAGCGTTGGCTCACTTTATCAGTACTTCCCAAATAAGGCCGCCATTCTGTTTCAATTACAAGTCAACGAATGGCGAAAAACTCAGCAACTTATTGAAACTATATTGGCCGACATGACCAAGCCACCACGAGAGAAATTAGAGACGGCTATTCGTTCATTCATACAGTCAGAATGTGATGAATCGAGTATTCGCAAAGCTTTGGGGGATGCATCGCCCTTTTACCGAAATGCCCCTGAATTCGCTGTTGCGAAATCCGATACAAAAATTAATCTCGTACAATTTATCAGCGAGTTTCTGCCTGATGCTTCCGATGAAACATTGGTTTTTGTTGAAGATTTACTACTCAGAGTGGTTACCAGCTTCGGCAAACAATTTTCTGAGGAAAGCAAAACAGACGCGGATATCAAACGTTATAGCGCAGCGCTAGCCAATATGTTAGCTATGCAGATTGAGACTTATAAGTAATACAACGTCTCTATTACATTTCGCTATCGCCAAGTGCCACATCAATAGTATTGGAGCCGCGAGCATTGGGCGCACATATCGATAAGCGCTTTATCAAAGACGGCATTTATCAAACCATTGCGGCAGAGCCGATATTGCGCGCTGGTGGTCCAGCGAGCTATTTTGGTATTAGCGTGGCGACCGCATTTGAGATGGTGCGGCCGTCAGTTACCAAGTAGATAAGTGGAGGTCATTTTGGCATCAGGTTGGGCACAAGATGGGGCTGAGCAACAGCAGATAGACAGCACTGTTGAAGATGCACTTGCTCGGGTGCGAGGCGAGCTTCCCAAAGGCGAAAGCCTGACAGAGTGTGAAGAGTGTGGCGAAACGATCCCAGAGGCGCGGCGTTTGGCGATTCCTGGCGTGCGTTTGTGCGTGAATTGTCAGGCGTTGGAAGACAAGCGACGCCAAGCATTTGCCGGATATAACCGTCGAGGTTCTAAAGATAGCCAGTTACGTTGATGCTGGCAAAAAGCCGGACAGCAAGTCCAGCTTTTCGCGTTAATGCTGATTATTTGTCCATCGTCACCGGGCCATTGATATCGTCGAAATGTACATCGCCGGAGCCAGCGCTGATGATATTTAACCCTTGTGTATGACGGACATTGATGTCCCCGGAACCATCGTCAATGGTGACAATGCCGTTTACATTGGTAACAGTCAGTGAGCCGGAGCCATCATCAATGCGGACATCACCACCCACGTCACGGATATCGATGTCACCCGAGCCATCATCCAGACGAATTTTACCGCTGACATTTGCCAGTGTCACACTGCCGGAACCATCTTGAATATCCAGATCGTGACCACCGCGAATAGTCAACTCACCTGAGCCATCTACGACCTTGATATTGGCCGTCATATCGCGGATTTCCAAAGGACCAGAGCCATCGGTCACATCCAGCATCAGCGCGGCGGGCACCGTAACGCGCAGGTTGATATAAGGCGAACGATGGCTGAAGGAAACATGGTTGGCAAATTTTGCAGTCAACACTGCACGTGAGCCTTGCTGTTCCAGCGTCAGAATGGCGGGCACATCGGCATATTCATACACATCCGCTTCTACCTTGATCTGCTGTTGGTCAGCAACACCGACGATAACCAGCTCACCTGCGCCAGTGTCGGCCTGCAGTTGGCTGATATTGGTGCTATCCAGTACCAAGCTGCGGTGACCATAATTCAGTGGCTCGCTGTGGGCGCCATTTACATAGAAAACACAGCCAGTGAGTGGCAGCATGCAAACAAGTGCTAGCAAAGTTGAGCGTACAAACATAATTTTTGTGTCCTTAACGGTAAGCGTCAGTGATTGCAGAAGACTGAACATTGGGTGTTATTAATGTAGTCACAGTGTAAGCAGATGTTGTGCCATAAATAATTTTAATTAATAATCAATGAGATATAGATTTTAGATGAACGAATTAAATAACAAGATGGCAATTTTCATTATTAAACGGTGAGTTTCGCTAACGGTCACAGTTCCACCATTGTATTCGTCCAGCACACGGGCATTGGCAGCGGTTTCCAATAAAAAATTCTCTCGTTGTCAGACGGAGGCAACTACACTAGAAGTGGTGATAAATTCGCCATTACCTCTTATTTTTCGTCAGAAATTACCACTGCGCTGTTAACAGGGAGTGTCTACAGTATGAAAAGAGCCTTGTATCAGAATCCCCATCTGCTGCGGTTACACTGGCGCCGTGGCACCCTGACATATCTGTTGGCGTTGCTGATCATTGGCATTTTGGCGTTACTGTCACACTACTTAGTACAACGCATTGTTAATCAACAGGAAGCTAGTGCCCGCGTGGTGAACCTCGCCGGTCGTCAACGTATGCTATCGCAACGTATTACGCTGTTTGCCGGGCAATTGTTGGCGGAAAAAGATCAACGATCGCCAACTCTGTTCCCGGGGGAATATCTTGATGCGATAGCTACTATGAACAAGGTTCATCAGGCGCTGATGCATGGCTCGGTATCGATGGCGATTCCGGCTCCAAGTTCAAAGGCTATACAGCAGATCTTTCATCAACCGCCCGTAGATCTCGACCAGCGCTTGCAAGCGTTTTTTCGTTTGGCAAAGCAGGTCGTGGATCAATCGCTGACCCTGCCGGAAAGGGAACAAGCGTATTTGCAGCTGCGGGCATCCGCGCGTTATGACATCCTCAACTCACTGGATACCCTGGTGTTGCAATTCCAACAAGACAGCGAAGCCGCCATTGTGAAATTACAGCGCTATAACCGTCTGTCATTGATCGGGATGCTAAGCACTCTATTGTTAGAGGCGTTGTTTATTTTTTGGCCGCTGTTGGTTTCCTTATACCGCCGCGAGAAACAGTATCTGCAGTTGCTGCGAAAAATGGATAGCGAAATTGCCCATCGGGTACGTTTTCAAGCATTTAACGACCCGCTGACATGCTTGCCAAATCGATTGTCGATGTTAGAAAAAATCCAGACATGCGTTGATTTAGCGCAAAAAAATAAAAGTGCCTTGGTCGTTATTTCGGTGGGGTTGGATCGCTTCAAGGATATCAACAATAGCCTTGGACATGATAAAGGGGATGAATTACTCGTCGGCATCGCTACGCGCTTAGAAACCCTGGTGAAGCAGTATCGCGGCTTTCTTGGCCGCATCACCGGCGACGAGTTTGCCATTGTATTAGACCAACGTAAGGATAATCTCGAGCTGGTACAACTGATGCGGGAACTGCTACAGGCCGTGGCCGCACCGTTTGAAGGTGACGGTTTTTGTGTGCAGGTTACCGCTTCTCTGGGGTTGGCTTTTTATGCCGATGATGGTGCCAGTGCCCGCAGTCTGCTGATGCATGCCAACCAAGCGATGCGTATTGCCAAAGATGAAGGCGGGCGGTGTTTCCGTTTCTTCCAGCCGATGATGACCTCCAAAATGACCCGACGTATTCAGTTGGATCAAGAGCTGCGACAAGCGATGACTGACTGCGCGCAACTAATGTTGTTCTATCAGCCAAAGGTGGATCTGCGCGATGGGCGGATTTGTGGCGTGGAAGCGTTGTTGCGCTGGAAGCATCCGCAACAGGGCATGATTTCTCCGGCGGAATTTATTCCCATCGCAGAAGATTCTGGACTGATAGTAGAGTTAGGTGATTGGGTGATGGTTCGGGCACTGGAGCAACTGGCACAGTGGCAGCAACAGGGGATGGCAGTCGATGTTGCTATCAATGTATCGGTCAAACAGTTGTTGCGCAGTAACATCAGCGAGCGTATCCAGACCTTAGCGCAGCAGTTAGGCGTCGCATCACAGCATGTCCAGTTAGAGATCACCGAAAACAATATCATGGACAATATGAGTCGCATTATGCCGCAGCTGCAAGCGTTGACACAGCAAGGATTTACCTTGGCTATCGATGACTTTGGCACCGGCCATTCCAGTCTGTCTCGGTTACGGGATTTACCGATGAAGGTGCTGAAAATTGATAAATCTTTTGTCGCAAATGCCCTGCGTGATCAGAAAGATGTGCAACTGGTTGAGGCAATTATAGAAATTGGCCATATTCTGAACCGGACTATCATCGCGGAGGGGATTGAAACTGCGGAACAGATGGCATTGTTGCAGCAACTGGGCTGCGAAGAAGGACAAGGATATTTGTTTGCCAGACCGATGGCGGCGGAACAGTTGGAGCCGTTGTTAAGGCAGGGCACCATTGATATTCGTCACGAGGCTATGGCTTGACAGCTGCCATAGCCAGAATCTCCGCCGTCAGAGCTGATCTGTATCGGCAACAATAACGCGGTTCCGTCCCAAGTGTTTGGCGTCATACAGTGCTTTGTCTACCTGTCGCAAAATCACTTGATAATCGGGATGGCCATTAAACAATGCCAGGCCAGAGCTGACGGTAATTTGGATACGCTCACCGTTTGGCAACATAAAGTTTTCGGCGGACACTTTATTACGCATATTTTCGGCAATCGCTTGGGCGTTGTGTTTGTTCACATCAACCAGCACCACCATGAATTCCTCGCCCCCCAGACGAAAGACAAAATCACCAGCACGCGAATTGCTCACCAGAAAACCGCTCAGTTGCTGTAATACACTGTCTCCGGCCTCATGACCGTAAGAGTCATTGACCTCTTTAAAGTAGTCAATATCCAGTGACAACAGTGCGAACTGACTGTGATTGCGGCGGGCGTGGGTAATTTCACGGCTTAGTACTGTCGGCAGGAATTTGCGATTCAGCAGTTTGGTCAGGACATCCCGACCGCTTTCCAACTCCGAGCTTTTGGCAAAAATGTCATCCAGCAGGAATTTGATCCGTTTGGTTTCGTCTCGTACCTTGCGTAAGCTCTGGATCCTGGTGTCAGCAGGCCCTTGCTGCATATCTGCTAGCAGTTGTTCATCAACGATGTTTATACGTTCGTCAATGAGCTGGGTTTCCGGGTAGTCTTGAAATGCATGTGCCCCTTTGTGTGTAAACCATAAACCAAATTCAGAAGTAGACAGCGCTGGCAGTTCGGCATTGGGATTGCCAAGGGTGCACTCAAACATCAAGCGATTTTCCCAGTCCAGCAACGCCCCTTTCTGCTTTTCGCGTTCAGTCGACAGGTTCTGAGAGATAGAGAACAGCCGGTATACCTCATCAGAGCGGGTGTTGCGGTCGTAAGAGCTGGCATAGGCTTGCGCCATGACTTCCATAGAGACATCAAGGGTATCGCAAAAATGCTGCAAGCACTCATGCTGTTGCTCCGCGGTCAATGGCTCTTGCTGCAACAACTCACCGTAGTGCTGTTTCAGGTAGCGCGCACCACGCAGTACCAAGTGCATCGGAATTTTGATACGGGCGTGAATTTCACCGACTTTTACCTGCAGGGCTACCGCTGCTGCGAGATCATACTGCTCATCAATATCAAACAGCGTGACCAGCCATTGCTGTAAAGAACCATGTAAACGTGTTTTCACTTGGTCGTGGGAAAGAAAGATCGACGCATCTTCAGCTCCCAACATATGGGCATAGAATTGCGTCGCCAGTTCACCACTATGGTTGGCAACAAGTTGTCGATTTAGTTGAATACTCTGTGGATTTATTCCGGAAATCAAAGTATTCCAGTCATTAGCAACTTTACTGCTGGTTGTGCCGCTCATAATATTCCCTGGCTATAGACATTATCCGGCGGCAAAACTAGCAAGATTACTGCTGAAAGTCCAAAGAAATGCTTGAATATTCACCAGCACAGCATCACCAGTTCAACAGATAAAAAGCCAGTAGACTGAGTAAGACTGCACTGAGCATATGCCTGACAAAGTAGGCGATAATCACCGAGATTATTGCCCCCCAAAGATAAGGATTATCTGGAAAATGCCGTAGTTCTCCATTATCCAGTAAGATCACCGGCGCGCAGATGGCAATCAACAAGCAAGGGGCGGAATAAGATAGCGCTTCCCGCACTAATGTGGGAATACGCAGTGGCAACCGGGGTTCTAGAAACAGGTAACGGTTAAAAAATACGATGAACGCTAACAGCAGCAGTAGCCACCAACTCATGTTGTTGTCTCCCCGGATTTTCTCGTCAGGTGCGCTACTGCGACCGCAAACATCATTCCGGCAATGCCAGCGATCACGATAGCGCCTTCCACTTGCGCTAGTGACAGAGCGGCGGACAGCAGCAACGAGCACAGCACACCTGCGAGAGTGCTAAGGCTCTTTATCATTGGCACCACGATAGTAATAAAGGTGGCGATGATGGAAAAATCCAGATGGTACTTTGCCAGATCGGGTACCGATGCCGCGAGCCAAATACCTAAGGCACTGACAATTACCCAAAACAGATAGAACGTCAGTCCGGCCCCTATCAGGTAGCTGACCGTCAGCGCCTGTTCGCGGACCTTTGGCACACTCAGCGCAAACAGCTCATCGGTTAGCAAGAAGCCGATCGGCAGGCAGTACTTGAGTTTCAGTTGGGTGACAAATTCACGCAATGTCAGCCCATAGATAAAATGCTGCGATGTTAAAAAGAAGATGGTGATAATAATGCTGAAAACATTGGCGCCAGAGATCAGCATGCTCAAGGTGACCAGTTGCGCTGCTCCGGCAAAGATAATCGCCGACATCCCCAGACTCTGCCACACATCTAGCCCAGATTGAATCGCCATTGACCCAGCAAGGAGCCCCCACGGCAGGACCGCCAGACACAAGGGAATAATGTCGATTGCGCCCTTAAAAAACTGGGCTCGTTGTCCTCGTAGCGAATGCGCCGAAGCTGGCTGCAGGTGTTCGAAATTATTCATGATGTTTGTTAGTTACGCGCACTGTGTATGGTGTTGCTTATATGTAAAAATTGAGATTAGCGTTATAGCATGAAGCCGCTGATGTCGGCACGAATTTGTTATGGGCGCGGTAGTAATCATCGCTAGTCTCTCTCAGCCGTTTTTTGTACAGCAGATGAAATAATGTATTGATGAAATTTTTTGGATGAAGCTACCGATTTTTTATTGACGTATTGTATTAACACTATAAAAATCAATTAATAAGATAATATCTTATGTGGTTTGGTCAGTTTTTTAATCCGTGTTTCTACAACGGCTTCAATGGTGATGCGACGGGTGATTGACTGTTGGTACGCTGGTGGAATAATGCGCGCACTTTGATTGCGACACCTTCTGTGGTTTTATCCCATGTCCATTTATACCCGCCCCGTGCTGTTGCTGCTCAGTGGCTTGCTGTTGCTGACCTTGGCGATTGCAGTACTGAATACCTTAGTACCTTTATGGTTGGCGCACGAGAATCTGGCGACTTGGCAGGTAGGTATGGTGAGCTCCTCCTATTTTGCTGGTAATTTGCTGGGCACGGTGTTGGCTGGGCACTTTATCAGTCGTTTTGGGTTTAATCGCAGTTATTACATTGCCACCGTTTTGTTCGCGTTGGGCTGCGCAGGCCTTGGACTGATGGTCGGTTTCTACAGCTGGTTTATCTGGCGTTTTATTGCCGGTATCGGCTGTGCCATGATTTGGGTGGTGGTGGAAAGTGCATTGATGTGCAGTGGCACTTCAAGCAACCGCGGCCGATTGTTGGCGGCCTATATGATGGTGTATTACTTTGGCACCGTTGCCGGACAATTGCTGCTGACCAAGTTGCCCACAGCATTGATGAGCGTGCTGCCATGGGCTTTAGTGTTGGTCCTCTGTTCAGTGTTGCCCTTGCTGTTTACCCGGATTGTTAACACTCAGGAACAACCACAACAGAGTCCTCAGGTCTTGCCTATGCTGAAATTACGACAGGCGCGGCTCGGTGTCCACGGTTGCCTGATCTCTGGCGTAGTGTTGGGGTCGTTATATGGATTGATGCCACTGTACCTGAATCATCTGGGCATGACTGATGCCAGTGTCGGTTTCTGGATGGCATTACTGGTCAGTGCCGGTATTGTCGGACAGTGGCCAGTAGGACGGCTTGCTGACCGCTACGGTCGATTAATGGTGTTGCGGGTTCAGGTGTTTGTGGTGATCCTTGGGTCATTGGCGATGCTGGTGCATGCGGCATTGACTCCAGCTTTGTTTATTCTCGGCGCAGCCGGCTTCACTTTGTATCCGGTCGCTATGGCATGGGCCTGCGAAAAAGTACCGCATCAGCAGTTGGTTTCCATGAATCAGGCGCTGCTGCTCAGTTATACCGTGGGGAGTCTGATTGGCCCGTCAATGATCGCGTTGTTGATGCAGCAGTATTCAGATAGTCTGCTGTTCCTGACCATGGCGAGCGTGTCATTTATCTACCTGTTGATGTTGCTGCGGAAACCAGGGCAACATCCCAATCCAGTGGCGCATGCCTGATAAGCGTTGGGGTTGAGCTTACAGTTCACTCCAGCGTCGTAACAGGTTGTGATAGATACCGCTGAGATTAAAGATCTGCTGCGCATCGGCCTGCTGTGCTGTGAGCGTTTGAATCGATTGATCGAGTTGAAACAGTATCCGTCGTTGTCCTTCGTCGCGGATCATGCTTTGCAGCCACATAAAGGCGGAGGTGCGCTCGCCAGCGGTGACAGGGGTTACCTGATGCAGGCTTGTGGAAGGATAGAGCACCAGCGATCCGGCACTGAGCTTCACCCTTTGCTGACCATAGGTATCCTGGATCACCAATTCCCCGCCTTCATAACTGTCTGGCTCGCTGAGAAATAGCGTGGCAGACAAGTCTGTCCGTACCATGCCATTTTCTGTTGCACGAATCGCATTGTCGATGTGATAACCAAAGGTTTGCCCACCTTCATAGCGGTTGAACAGTGGTGGGTAAAACTCTAGGGGTAACGCGGCAGAAACAAATAAAGGGTGTGCCAGCAGTCGATCCATTATCAATTGCCCCAACGCTTGTGCAACGGGGTCATCTTTGCTCAGTTGCTGGTTGCGTTTGCGGGTTGCAGCCAACTCGCCAGAGGTTTGATTACCGTCAATCCAAAGGCGTTCGTCCAGTTGTTGTCTGAGTTGCAGGACTTCATCGCTGGAAAAAACCTGTGGGATTTCAATTAACATCATTAGGCTCCGTCAGCCAGGTGGTAAAGATGGCTTTCCCGTAGGAAAGCCTTGGTTTTCAAGATATTAAAAATGCACTTCAGCACTCAGCATGGCCAAGCGACCGGGAGCCACGTTGGCAAAATGGGACGCATAGGCTTTGTCGTAGTAACGCTTATCCGTGAGATTCTGTACATTGAATCTGAGCGTGAGGTAATCGTTGACCCGGTAAGATGACATCATGTCGAAGCGCCAGTAGGACGGGATCCACAAGGTGTTAGCGGTATTGCCATAGACTTTACTCATGTAGTAAGCCCCAGCCCCTGCCGTTAGCTGCTCGGTAATATCATAAGTGCTGAACAGACTAACACTGTGCTTGGCGGTATTGGGGAAACGGTTACCGTCATATGCAGTGTTGTAGCCGTTACTTTCTAAAGTGGCATCCAGATAGGTATAGCCGCCAAAACCGTGCCAGTGGCGCATGATGTCACCGGAAAATCCGACTTCAAACCCCTTGACCTTCTGTTTCCCAACGTTGGCCTGTGGCGCATTACGACCCGCTTCGGTGGCTACTCGGGCGTTGTTCTTTTCTATCTGAAACAACGAGCCATTCAATGATAGGCGGCCATGGAACAGTTCCCATTTGCTGCCTATTTCATAACTTTTGGTATCTTCTGGCTGCAAATCATCATTGTTATCGCCAAGTTGATCACTGCCATCGCCGTTTGACGTGCCTGGTGGGTTAGAAGAGGTTCCCCACGCCGCATAAACACTGCCATTGTCGGCAGGTTTATACAGCACCGACAACTGATAATTGAAGAAATCACTGTTGTTATTCAGTGTCGCCGTAGAGGACTCACTGCTGGTGTCGTAATCATCCCAACGGATACCGCCATTGATGAACCAGGCATCACTCAGCTCTAGGGTGTTAAAAGCATAAAGTGAACGGGTGTCGGTTTCTGTCACTGTCGTGGCGCTACTCAGACTGATAGTGCCAACCCAGGGATCGTGCGGATTTGGATCTGATAACAAGGTGCAGTTATAGCTGTCCAACATCGCTTCATCGCAGCCCGCGTTGCGACCATTACCCGTGTCGACGCTGTAGCTGCGGTTGCTGGTGCGTTCATTGCTCAATTCGGTGCCCACGGCAAAACGATTGGGCATCCCCGCTAAGGTGACTTCGCCGCTCAATTGCAGCTGTGTGGCGAGCGTTTTGGTTGCGGAATGGCGTGATTTGGTATTACGCCACACATAACCATTGGCAACATTACCGGCGCTGTCATCTGGGTTGGTGACGATATAGTGGTTAGTGTTGCGGCTGTATACTGAGGTCGAATTAAAGTGCAGGGTATCGCTAAAATCGTGATTGATAATCACTGAAGCCGTATCATCACCATTGTCTCGAAAATCGCGATTCAACAGACCATAGAAATTATCTTCATCGACCTTAGCCGGACGGCCAGAGCTCTGATCATAGGGGATACCATAATCGGGGATGTCGTGGCTTTCAAAATGGTAATACTCCAACGTCACCTGGGTGGCGGTAGTCAGACCGAAGGTTAACGAAGGTGCAACCCCCCAACGGTTACCTGATACTTGGTCACGTCCAGGCGTGTCAGCATCATGACTCATCATATTGATACGGAACGCGGCTTCATCGCTAAGCTCTTTGTTTACATCCAACGTGCCACGCTTGAGCGCATCGGTGCCCAGGGTCACATCGGCAGTGATGAAGTCGCCGGCGCGGGCTTTCTTGGTGACAATATTGATGCTGCCACCTACTGCTCCGCGACCGTTATAGACAGAACTTGGGCCTTTTAGCACTTCGATCTGCTCGATGTTAAAGGTTTCGCGATTCTGTGAGCCAACGTCGCGCATCCCGTTGATAAAGGTTGACGATTGGGCATCATAGCCACGGATAAATGGCCGATCGCCGTAAGGATTACCTCCCTCCCCAGTGCCCAAGGTAATCCCTGGTGTCGCACGTAGCGCATCGCTAAAACTTTCAGCGCCCATATCTTTCATTAGATCTTGATTGATTACTGTCACGGTTTTGGCGCTATTAAGCAGATCTTCCGTGAACTTGCCAGATTGTACCCGGCGGGTGTTATAGCCTTGGTAGTCACCATTAACTTCGATGTGTTCAAGCTTCTTGTCACCTTGATGTCGATGGCTTTTATGGTGTTCTTTCGATTTATCTTCGCTGTGGTGTGGTTCGGTTTGAACCTGCGATTGTTCAGCGGCAAGGACCGGAAGCGCTGAAATTGCCATTCCTAAGGTTAAAGATCCCAAAACCTGGGTGCCGAGTCGAATCCTTCCATTGCGGCGTTGTGCTGTTGTCATTGCAAAATTCCCAATTAGATGTGTTATCAGCGGCAGTTCATCTGCTGTGCTTTTAGCACCAGCTAATATAGAGATTTGTAAATATGAGATCAAGAACGATTATCATTTAGATTATAAATTGATATGGGTCATATTCTTCCTGCGGCATTTATGATGGGACTGTCGAATGAGGACGCCTGTGTTTACGGCATAAAAATGCCCGGAAGTTCCGGGCATCGCACTAAGGGTAATGCTGTCGATAGTGATTAAGGGGTATAGATATTGTCGAGCATCCGGGCCAGCCGCACCGCGCCTTTTTCGATACGTAGCTCAATCACTGGACCATATTTTTCTACGTAAGCTTGCCCGAGAATTTCATGGGGTTGATAACCCGCGTAAATATCCCGTGTCAGCGTGAGCGATTCATCGCCCCATTGTTCTGGTGTGCCGCTAGCATCCGCTTTATTGGCCAGTTTGGCTAAGCGGTCACCAAAGCCTTTCCAATCATCACCTACCATATGTTCAATGATGCCGTAATCGAAAATGCCATGCAGATTAGCGGGTTGCCCGAAAAAGGTCACTTCCGTCTTATTACCACCCCAGTCATCGGCATAACTGACATGTAATGGTTGGTGCAAATCACCTACGAAATGCGCCAGGAAGAATAACGCTTGCCAGTCCTGCGGATTTTTCTGCAGTTTGGCTTGCTGCTCGGCAATAGCACTTAACACACAACCTTTGCTGCAGTCGGCATCATGCAGGTCTTTTTCATTACGGGTGACGTTGATGTAATGCAGGTGCTTTGACCAATCCCACTGGTGATCCTTTTTGATATCGTCTGCCCAAGTACAGGCTTCAGCGAATGAATGATAATCGCCCTGTTTGGCGGCAACGGCATCCAATGCTTTCTGGGTCGCAGGTGAGGTCAAATCATAGGCGGCTTCACAAAAGGCCTTGTGGCCGGTAAAACCCCAGGCGTGTACCTGGCTGGAGAGGACTAACAACAATAAGCCACAATAACGATACATAATGCTTCTCCTATTTTTGGGGGAGCCATTGTAACGGCCGCAGCCGTATGGGCGAAGTACACAACACAGGCTGTTACAAAGTCGGTTGCAGAATACTGCAGCTGTGATCCTGCAGTTCTTCGGCAGAGGCATTATTGGCGGTGAGCCAGTTGGCTTTGATAGCCATCAGCACCAACTGTCCGTTGGGCAGGTTAGCCAACGCCAGACCGTAATGTCCCATGTCGTCGGCAGCCTCAGGAAGTTCTTGCGCTAGGCGGATAAACACACTCTCATCCTGTAACTGCTGTGGCGTCAGGGTTCGCAACAAATAGTCACTGGGTCCCAGTTCATGCTGTTGCCACTGTGACGTAAGCGTTGGTGTCAGGCTATCCAGTTGTTGTCTGACATCCTGTCGTAGGCAGGAGATGTGAATATGCAGCTGGTTCTGGGTGCGGCCATAAGCGGAGTTGATCGCCAACGACAACGCTCGGTCGGGAACAGTCCGTTGCTGTTGCGCCATCAGCTCGATTGCCAAGGCTCGCTGTTGCCAGGCGATAGCGAAGAAATTGGGGGTCAGCGGTTGCAACAATTCAGGACTTTCTACTCCTGAAATCTTATCTACTGGCATCAGCAGATACTGCAAAATTCCATGTCGGTCTTTAAGCGTGACGTAGCCTTTGGATTCATTCACTTCGCTGCACGGTGCGGGTTTGCCGTGCTCTTCCATATCAGGCACACAGCGCTCGCTGATTAAGTGCCACAGGGCATCGGGATTATGGGCTGGCGTTTGCCAAAAATAAGTGGCCGTAGCAGCGGCAACCAATATCAATACCGCAAACACTAGCAGGAATTTTCTCGGTGTTCTGACCATGGAGGGTTCCAGAGTAACAGTTAAAACTGGGTTAAGTTAAAAGTCGGCTATTGTAACGGCCGACGTTAAAAAGAAAACGTTTAGCACTGCAAAGCCGGGGCAAATCGCAGTGCTGAGGTCGATACCAGATTCAGTTTCAGTGGCTGAACGCCAATTCTGGATGGATCACCAATGCCCGATACGATGCCTGTTGCGGTGTGGTAGCGAGCATATCCAGTTCTACGGCGATTTGCTGCGTACCGTATTTCACTTCGACTAATCTGGGTTCGGTCAGTTCCTGCTCCAGTAATTTTCCAGTGGCGAAAAAAATTAGCATGCTGTCAGTGTCCGGTTGATAACGGACAATGGATGTCACTGGGCTATACCAGTCATAGCCTTTGTCTTTACCGAACTCCCAACGCTGTTGGACGGTGAGTTTTTGCTCGTCAATCTGGTACTCCACCGCGCGGCTGTATTTCTGATTGGCAAAAAACGGCTGAGCGAGATGGCGGCCATCACCGTTATCAAACAAGGTGAGCGTACCTTTTTGTGGCACTAGGTAGGCGGCATGTTGGGCATAACCAAAATCAAAATCGCTGTGTTGACACACCCCATTTTCGTCACAGTCCAGCGGCTTGCCATCGGCATCCACAGGTGTTAGTAGTTTGCTTGCCAGTTGGCTGTCCCAGCCTTTGCGTGGTGCCAGAATCCACTTTACCTGCTTATCGCGGCCGATTTTAAACACCCCTTGATGGCGCGATGAGATGATAATGGCATCGTCACTGGCATCATACTCGACCGAATTGACATGCGCCCAATTGCGGCCGGTACCAACGCCCATGTGATCACCAAAGGGCGCATCAGGCTCTAGCTCGTTGCCTTTGGCTTGCAGATCGACATTCAGACATACGGCACGCGGATCCAAGGCCTTCATCAGACTGTCCCGTAACGGGTCGAGGATGCGGTTAAGGTCCCAGACATCGACCAGACGGCCATATTCATCGACTTCCAGAATTTGGTCACGCACGGTATTTACCACTTTCCCGTCAGCGCGATGGTAGTTTTGTTTGGCTGCCCGTAACAGATAGTGGCCATTTGGCAGGGCTTTCATGTCATGGGACAGGTCGATGTAACCCTTGGGCAACCAGCGTTCAAATACCATGCGCCCTAGCAAGTCCATGCGGTAATAGCGTTGCCCTTGCAAAAATATTATGTCGCCGTTAGCAACTTGATGGACGCCCATCAGAATGCCGCGTTTGCCAATATCTTGCTGATCATGAATTTTATGCGGGTCGAGATACCAGCGAACTTCGCCCTGGGTATCGGTAATGAAATCCAGTGGCCAACGATCCCACTCTAGTGCGCCACCATTAGCCCACTGCATCGATTCTGAATGCTGATCGGCGACCAGATGATTTATCCAGTACAAACGTTGTTTAAAGCCTTTGGCAACGGTGACTGGTTTGATGGTCGGAAAGGCCGCCACCGCATTATCCACGCTGATCCCTTGCAACGGTTGAGTGAAAATGTTGTAGGTTTCGTCGACTTTGTTCCCTGCTAATGTATAACGCAGCTGCACCCGGTTCTGGTAATTGGCATATAGCCCAAACACTGGCACCCCGTCATAGGTCAGTAGCTGGCTATGACCAACACGGTAGTGAATATCAACGCCCGCTTTGCCCTTGCCTAAGACGGTCACCTCCATGTCGGTAGGCTGTTTTCCTGCCAGGCCGATAATCGCGGTCAGTGGTGCATAACCGTAAGGATTGACGCTGACCAGCCCCAACTGACCTTGTGCTGGTCGACTGATATTCATTACCGAGGCGGTCGCCGGTGTGGTAACGGTGGTGATAGAAGTAATGGTCAATGCGAGCAGCAGTGTCGCGATGAAAGACTTATGCATCCTTTCTCTCCCAGAATAGAAAGGACACAAGACTGCAGTCTGGCGCTGCTTTTGGGTAGCGAGAGGATCACAAAAGCAATATTTATATGGTGTTACGACTGTCAGTCAGGTGCTTAATGCCGCGAGAGACTGACCGTTGCTTTAAGTCCAGATGGCTGATTAGGCTGCAATAGTAGGTTGCCGCCATAGGCGGTCGCCAGCGAATGGGTGATGGCGAGTCCCAAGCCCACATTGGAGCTGTCAGTGTCACGTGCCTCGCTGAGGCGGGTAAACGGTTTTAAGACTTCTTGCAGCTTATCGGCGGGAATACCTACGCCATTATCGGCGACACAGATACGTAATTGCTCATGATCTTGCGCTAATGCCAGCGTTATCTGCGCATTGTTTCCAGCGTACTGAATAGCATTATTGATCAGGTTTTCGGTCATACGGCGCACGCTCACCGGGGGGATATTACCGGTTAAGCCAGGTTGTGGCTGGTAGTGGATTTCGACCCCTTTCTCATCGTATTCATCGACAATCGTCTGCAACAGACTATCAATGTTGGTCATTTGTCTTGGCTCTCGGTTGCTATCGTTTTTAGCAAAACGCATGGTCGCCGTCAGCATTTTCTCCATAGTGCCGATGGTCCGCAGCAGTTGCTGTTTATCTTCACTCTCTTCAATAAATTCTGCCCGCAACCGCAGGCTGGTCAGCGGTGTACGTAAATCGTGAGAGATTGCCGCGAGCAACTGCGTGCGCTCTTTGATGTAATCAGTCAGTTGCCGTTGCATATCATTGAAGGCATTAATAGTTGGTAACAGATCGCGCGGCACCTGACTATTCACTTCCTGCACCTGTTTATTACGGGCAAAGGCTAATGCGGCGCTGCCTAACTGCGCAATCGGCGTCAAAGCCCGGCGGATAACCAGCAGTGACAACAATATGGTCAACAGCATGACACTCGCCAGCGCGATCAGCACACTGTTGGACCAATGGGTAATATCGGTTTCCATGCCAGAAGAAAAGTTCAGCCACTGTCCAGAAGCGAGTTTTACCGAGCCATCAATGGTGGCACTGTAATTAAGATTACGTCCTCGGCCTGCAAATGGTGCTCCGTTACGGCCAGGTTTGGTCGATGCGCCACGCATCATGTCGCCGTTATTCATCATCCCCCGCATGCCTTCCATGTTGTGTCTGGAAAGATCCATCAACGGCCTTTGTGATTGTGAAATCAGCGTCAGGTTGGCTTCTGTAATGCCGGCA
The DNA here is from genome assembly GCF_017368415.1 of Shewanella sp. 4t3-1-2LB. Classification (NCBI taxonomy): domain Bacteria; kingdom Pseudomonadati; phylum Pseudomonadota; class Gammaproteobacteria; order Alteromonadales; family Shewanellaceae; genus Shewanella; species Shewanella sp. 4t3-1-2LB. The sequence continues at coordinate 21,179 of NZ_JAFNJD010000027.1, read as the reverse complement.
GCGGCCAACTGTTGGATAAATCGTCGACTCATGTTGTCGGTTTGGCTGGCGGCGGTGACACGTGGTGTGTCGGTCAATGACAGTTGTAAATCAGAACTGCTACTGGCGTTGAGGATGGACTGGTGCAACGATTGCGGGGTTTGTTGCAGTGTGTCTGCCACCGCAATCACTCGCTGTACTGCGCCGGATACAGACAACTGGTTGAGCCGTTGTGATTTATCGTATGACAACAGAAACAGCGTCAGTAAAAAACTCAAGGCAAAACCAATCAGGATCACCAGCCCTATCTGGTAAATCAGCGGTTGCCGTTGATACCAGTTAACCATGGCTGACCTCACAACTGAGCTGATAACCGCCGCCCCAGATGGTTTTAATTAATCTGGGCTGTTTCGGATCCGGCTCGATTTTCTTACGTAACCGGCTGATCAGCGTGTCGATGGCACGGTCATAAACATCGGCACCGCGACCTTGTACCAGGCGCAGAATATCTTCCCGGCTCAGTACCACATTGGGATGGGCTAAAAATGCCAACAACAGCGTAAACTCGGTCGATGTCAAGGCGACCAATGCGCCCTGAGGATCTTGCAGTTCGCGAGAAAGGGTATTGAGTTGCCAATCGGCGAACCGATATAACGTTGGGCTGGTACTTAACTGTTCATCTAGGGTAGGGATGGCAAAATGGCGCCGCAGTACAGATTTGATCCGTGCCAACAGTTCACGTGGGTTGAACGGTTTAGGAACATAGTCATCAGCCCCCACTTCCAGACCAACAATACGGTCAATCTCTTCCCCCAGCGCTGTCAGCATGATGATGGGTACGTTGCTGGTGCTGCGAATTTCGCGGCAGAGGGTGATACCGTCTTTCCCTGGCAACATTAAGTCGAGGATAATCAGATCAAAACGCTGGGTCGCCATCAATTTTTCCATCGCTGCCCCATCGGCCGCTGTGCTTACCCGCAGGCCGTGCTGTTGCAGGAAGCGCTGCAGCAAATCGCGAATATCTTTGTGGTCATCCACGACAAGTATCTGATAAGCCCGTTCCATTTCAACCCCTTATAAAGCCCCTTGGTCATTACTATATACAGATTGCACAGGAAAGTGTGGCAAAGTTTGTCAGTGCTATAGATTGTGACTGTTTGTCAGAAAAGAAGGGAATTGCGACACACATCGGCTGCGGGTTCTTGCTGTAATAAAGGCGTACACAGCAATAGGAGAATTAACATGAAAACTTTTATGAAAGCAGCTTTGATGGTTAGCGCGCTGGTCATTTCTGCCGGTGCATCCGCTCACTACTGGGGTTATGGTTTTGGCATGATGAACAGCAATAACCCGCAGTATAAGACCATGCAGGCGTTGCATCAGAATCCAGAGGCAATGCAAAAATGGCGCGACAGCATGCGCAATGATCCTCAGGCGCGGCAGCAGTGGATGCAGCAAATGCACGCTAACGGTGGTCGAGGTCAGCATTTCGCCATGCGTGGCAGCTGTGGTGGTACCCCGGCGTTTATGGGCCGAGGCATGAGATGGCAGGCACAACCAGGTAATGTATCAGCGCCTGCTCCAGCCCCCAAAGTGGTGAAATAAAGGTAAGTTGTTAGTGAAAATCAGGGCCTGCTGGCCCTGACTTTTTACACTATTAGCGATCATGAACCTTGATATGTTGTCAGCCCAAAGTGCTGGTTACCAGGCTTGTTCCAAGATCTGGCGGCTGACTGCTGGCGTGATTGCTTGGTGCTCTCCCAGTTTTACCATACGATGGGCTTCCAAGGCAGAGATGATATCGTCGATATCAGCTTTTGCCACATCGTAATCCCGGAGCCGGGTTTTAATGCCCAGGCTTTCAAAAAATTCACGGGTTTTGGCAATTGCGGCATCAATACGCTCTGCATCGCTGCCCGTTGTAATATTCCAAACGCGCTCAGCATATTGCAGTAATTTTGTGTGTTTCTGCTCGCGGCATACCTGCCACAATGATGGCATGACAATCGCCAATGTTTGTGCATGATCAATCCCAAAACGGGCAGTCAGTTCATGACCTATCATATGAGTTGCCCAGTCTTGCGGTACCCCAGTGCCTATGAGGCCGTTAAGGGCGTTGGTGGCGGCCCACACCAGATTGGCGCGCGCATCATAATCCTGTGGCTGTGCTACAGTGATCGGCCCCACTTCAATCAGCGTCTGCAGCAATCCTTCGGCAAAGCGATCCTGCACTTTTGCTTCAGCAGCATAAGTCACGTACTGCTCGCATACATGGACAAAAGCATCGACTACGCCATTTGCGACTTGGATTTTTGGCAGCGTGAAAGTCAGACTCGGATCAAGTACTGAAAATTGCGGATAGCACTGCGCATGAGTGATACCAAATTTGCCTTTAGGATGGCTAACCACCGCAAAAGCATTCATCTCTGAACCTGTGGCGGGCAACGTTGCAACAGTGGCCAGCGGCAGTATCTTACTGCTGTCAACGGCGGCGGTGCCGTTCCACAGTAAGGTGGCTGCATCACCTGCAAAATGGGTCGCTAGCGCCACAAACTTAGTACCATCCATTACCGAACCACCGCCAACAGCTAGCAGGAAATCGATGTTTTCTGCTTTTGCTAAGGCAGCGGCACGCATCAGTGTTTCATAACGTGGATTGGCTTCTATCCCGCCAAACTCGAACTGTTGGCGAGTACCAAGTGCTTGTTTGACTGCCTCAAGGGTACCAAATTTTTTAACGCTGCCACCGCCATACAACACCAATACCCGCGCTTGCGGTGGTATCAGCTTGTCGATTTCGGCAATGCGGTCTTTACCAAAGACGATATGAGTTGGATTACGATAATCAAAGTTAAACATGGACACAGTCTCCATTTGCCAAGCATAGTTCAATGGTTGCCATAGTAATCCTCTGCCAGCGAAGCGCCATACCCATTGCTGGCCAATTTATGCCTATTCCTGCTTCATACTGTAAAATAGTGGTCATTTGATGGTTAAATACTGCTGATTTCTGCAAATGAGGATTAATTGATGTCTGAAATAGCGCGTCTGATGGCGGCACTTGCCCCCAAGAGCGGTACTTTTGCTACCGTCATACCGGGGATCCGTATTTTCCGCGCTGACAGCTATCGCAGCCGCCGCCCTATGTATTACTGGCAAGGCATCATGATTGTGGGACAGGGGCGCAAGCGATTATTCATCGAAGACAACGTATTGGAATATAACCCTCAGCAGCCATTGGTGATGACGGTGCCAATGCCAGTTGAATGTGAAACCTTTGCCTCAGCCGATGAGCCTACTCTAGTGATGATGGTGGATATTGATGCGCAGCAGCTCAGCCACGTGATCCACCAATTAAGCCAGCATTATCGGTTACCGGTTACTCAGGATATGAGTCGTCAAACCGGGGTTTTTCTCACCCAAAATAGTGAGTTGCTCAACTGTTGTATTGAACGATTGTTGTGTGTATTGCAGTCGCCATTGGAAGCTGCAGTGCTGGGGGATGGCATAGTGCAGGAACTGCTATTCCGTATTTTGCTGAGCGAGAACGCGGCTCCGCTGTATGCGCTGGCCTCAGCACATAGTCGTCTGGCGCGGATCGACAAAGCGCTACAGTTCATGCACCGACATTACAGCGATACCGTTGAAGTGGAACATTTGGCGGAGTTGGTCAATATGAGCAGCTCGGCATTTCACCGTTGTTTCCGCGAAGTAACCGCGTCATCGCCGATCCAATATCTGAAGAAGTTGCGCTTAAATCGGGCACGGGAGTTGTTGCTGCAAGGGGCGCGGGTAAAGCAAGCGGCGGCAGGGGTCGGGTATGAGAGCGCTGCGCAATTTAGCCGTGAATTCAAACGTTATTTCAATCAGAGTCCCGGCAACTATGCCAGGACTCCCGAAGAATTTCAGTAAACAGACAAGCGTGAAGCAGGCGTTGCCGAATTTTGTTTATCGATGATAGCCCAGATGCTATCTGCAGGACCATTAACTGTCCGTTGTTGCGTCAGACGCGCACTGTAGAGAAAGCCGAAAGCGAATAACAGTGCCACTAAATCTACCATCAGGGTGGTCAGTGTGTGCGGTGCCCAAATGCCTAATGACGGCGCATAAGTTGCCAGCACGGATGTTAGTGGCATGGCGATACAAGCGAGCGCGCCTATCCGCAGCAGATGAATGGCAGCACGGGCGGCACCACGCCAAAAACTGTACAATACCGCGGCGGCAAAACACAGATAGTAACTCCACAGATAACTGTAATTGATGTTGGTGACCCAGCTATACAGCCATTTCCCTAACAACATGGTGATTGCCACCGCAACCATTGCCCCAAGGCAACAGCCAACGGTTGCCGCTGCCATCAACCGCACCTTTCGTGGCTGCTGTGGCAATTCCGCGCCTTTTTGTTGCTGGCGGCGTTTTTCCAGCCACAGCAGGTTGCCACTGTAAAACAGCATGGCGCCACTGAGTCCCATAAAAAAGTAGAGCCAACGTCCTGGCATACCGCCAAAACTGCCAAAATGTAGTCCGAAGAATACCGCAACGATACGGCCCCATGTGCCTGCTGCCGTTGGCGAGAAGGTACTGAACTGAGTTTCCAGTGAATAGGGTTGTAACGACAAAAAGTCAGCCAAAGGGCCTCGCATCAACGCTTGCTCATTGTACATTTCAATCCGCACGGCCGGGCGTGGAGTATCTAGTCCCATAAACGTGAGTGTACGCGCCTCATATCCTGGCGCATGTTGATTAGCGGTGGCAATGATTTCACGAATGGGGGGCAAATGGGTAATGTTCAGTGGTTGCACTAGCGGTGCACCGCGGCTGAAGCCGGGTGTCTTACCATACACAAACTCTCCCAGCGCATCGTAAAAGACATCGTGAAAGGCAAACACCACGACCGTAATCGCAATGACGATATGAAAGGGTAATGCGGTGATCCCTAACAGGTTATGACTGTCCAGCCAAAATCGGCTTGGCCCCTTCTTTTGTCGCAACGCAAACAGGGTTTTGACCAAGGTCGGTAGCAGAAAGATGACGCCGGAAATCAGCGCCATAAAATACAGTATCGAGGCCACCCCCATCACCAGTACCCCTAGTTGTTCATGTCCCAAATTCCCGGGGATACCTGCCGTGCGATGTAATTGATCGATCAAGGTACCGAGTTGGCTTGGCTGCACTTTCTGGGTCAATAACTGACCATGTTCATCCAATGTTGCTTGCCATTGTTCAGCATTTAGATTCAGTCCTCGGCCACCACCATGACTATACCAAGTCAGCGGTGCATGCTTGTCATCCTCCAGATGCAAGGTAAAGCCTTTAGCAATCTCGGGATGTTGCTCCAATGCCTGCTGCAACAGCTCATCGGCCTGAGCCGTGGCGATTTGCGGCAATATGCTGGTAGGCGGTGATGCCCAGGCAGACAGTTGTGGCTTGAACATTGTCAGTGCCCCAGCGAAGAAGCAGATAAATAGTAAGATACCAGCTGTAATGCCAGTCCAAAGATGCACTTTCTGATAGATCCTTAGGATATCACTGCGGATTTGCATGGTTTACCTCAACAACAGCAGCAGGCCCCAGGCCAGCAGGTTGGCACCACCGAGCCACAGCAATGCCCGACGGGTGGAATGGAACAAATAGACAAAGCTGAGCACGCTTAACCAGATGGGGGCTAGCAGCCACATGTTGAACTGATATTTATCTTGGGCATCAATGCCTCCAGGGCCGAACCAAGCAAAGCAACCCACCAGTGCCAGCGCTAGGGCGAATCCCAGGAATAGGCCGCAAACGGTTTTACCAAACCAGTCAGGCTGGATTTTACTGCGCTCATTCATTTCAGCGGACTCCCGCGTAACAGCGATAAAAACGGAATCCATCCTAATAAGCTGCCCAGCAATAACAGCCACAGAAAAACTGCGGCTGTTGTACTTAGTAACAGGTTCCAACCTACTAATGCCGCCAGCAACAGCGCATAAGACAGGTAACGGTAGGGTGCCACGGGTAAGGGCGTGTGGAGCAAGGCTTGTTGTTTACTGCTCAGATACAGCAGTGTACTTGCTACCAACATGGTAAGAATTAGGGCGCTATACCACATGAAAATTCCTTATAAAGTGTGGGCATCAGCAACTTAAGAATGAAGAAATGAGCCGCAAAATAACATAATCACATTCAATATCAAATGATATTTATTATCATTTGTATTATTAAGTTTGGCAATTGTGATGTGTGCAGGAATTCACGCATGATAGTGAGGCTTGGCTGGACAAAATGGCCGCTGAGTATCCGGAGGCCACGTTTACATTGCGGAGAACGTGATCACCAGCGACTGTCTCGCTCGCAGGGGATCCCGTCATGGTCGCCATCCATTTTGACATTAGGACAGTGGCGCAGGAAAAACTCGGCTTCTGCTCGAGAACGCATCTGTGAACAGTATTGGCGGCCATCACATTTAAATTGAGGTGGAATTTCGGGTAGCCGTTCCTCGATACTGTCTATCACAGTCGGCTGCCATTCTGGTGATGCTACAACCTTGTCTTCGTGGCCCGCTAATCGCTGCCAGATCATCCAGCAGGCATAGGCAAAAATCAGATAGAACAACAACCGTTTCACTATTTCTCTCCTTGTGACAGTGAAAACTCATACGACGCTAGCTTAGCATCTGCTGAAAAATATCCAATGTCAGTGACAAAAGGTTTTCCTGTGCTGCCAGCTTGGGTATGCTGCATGCCGTGAAGTTCAGGAGAACAGCAATGGAGCAAACCGCATTAGTGTTGGAAGGTGGTGGACTGCGGGCAATGTATACGGCGGGAGTACTGGATAGCTTTATGGCGGCCGGACTGACTTTTCCGTATCTGGTCGGTGTCTCGGCGGGGGCGATTTATCCGGCATCTTATCTGTCACGGCAAGCTGGACGTAACCTGCAAATTCAGCAAGGTTTCCTTAATGATAAACGTTACATGGGGCTGAGCCATTGGTTGCGCCGCGGTAATTATATCAACGTGGATTTTGCCTACCGTCGTATGGCAAATGAGTTAATCCCATTTGACTTCGAAAACTTCCTAAACAGCGGTTCAGAGTTCAAAGTGGGGGCATTCAACTGTGTCACAGGTAACACCGAATTCTTTGGCATGGCTGATTTCCATGATCATCAGCGATTGCTGGATGTCTTGATTGCATCCTCCAGTTTGCCTTTTATATCGCACCCAATGCTGATTAATGACATACCTTATCTCGATGGTGGTATTGCCGATGCCATTCCGATAAAGCAGGCGCAGGCTGATGGTTTCAGTAAACAGCTAGTGATCCTGACGCAGGATGCTGCGTACCGCAAATCGCCCTTCAAGCCGACTTGGTTGGCAAAGTGGGTGTACCGAGATTATCCCGAGGTCGCTAAAGCATTAATGGTACGGCATCAGCGCTACAACCAGGCGTTACAACAGTTACAGCAGGCGTTGCAGGCTGGCACGGCGCTGGTGATCCAGCCCAAAGCGCCATTGGGGCTGTCGCGCTTGGAGCGTAATATCGACAAAGTGGCGGCGGTTTATCATTTAGGACGCAGCGATGGTGCGGCACAATTGCCTCGCGTACAAGCGTTTCTACAATCTGCTGATTAAGTGTTTTCCAGAGGAAATATGGCCAATATTCTACTGATAGCCAATCTAAATTGTGACCGTATTCTGTTGCTCAACAAAGCGTTACGAACCGGCGGACGCTTTCATTATCAAGACGGCGGTCGGCGCTTGGGTGGCGGTGGCGCCAATACTGGGATCGGACTGGAATGGGCCGGACATAAAGTGGCCTTGGTGAGTCAGGTCGGTCACGATGAGTTAGGCGATTGGGTACTGGCCGAAGCGGGTATGCAAGGACTGGATTGTCGGCGGGTACAACGACATGACGGAAGTACCAGTGAAATCTTGTTGGTGATGACGCCTGATGGCGAACGCACCATTATCCGACCACAACGGCCCACATTTCAGTTAGCCGCTCCGCCACGCTGGCAAGAGTGGGACGCGCTGTATCTTAATACCTCCGCTGAAGGCGCGGTCAGTTGGGCGCATAGCGCTTTGGCACACACGCTGGTGGTGGCGCAGTTGGCGAAAGATGATCGACCGCGGCCCTGTCATGTGCTGCTGTCATCGCATTCCGATATGCATGAACGCACGTCATTAAACTATTGGCAGTTTGCCCAGCAGATTGCCGGTGATGAATTGCGCTATTTTATTGTGACTGAGGGCGAACAAGGGGCACGGCTATACAGTGCTGAAGGGGAAACACGTATTTCTGCCGTGACCGCTGCGGTGGTGGATACTACGGGTGCCGGTGATGTCTACGCTGCGGGGTTGATCCACGGTTTATTGTCGGGGTTGGAGATTACTGCTGCCATGGGCGAAGCCGCGGTGTGGGGGGCATATGCCGTGGCCTCGGAAACCTCAGTGCCCGGCATCGCCTTGCGGCAATATCTGCAGGATGCCAGCAGCGGATGTCACAAAAACACTATATAGACGTCATGTCGCTGTCATGCTGTCCCAATAATATTCGCTGCGAGTACTGAGAAAGTTTTCTGCATACTCTCCCTTCATTCTTCCTTTTAGATGGTTTTTTGGCCTCGCATGATGCGGGGCTTTATTTTTTGTCATACACCTGTCATGGCAATAGCGCATGATTAACCGCGTAACCCTCGTTTGCAGCAATGACGAGAGGTTCGCTCATTTGCTGGTTATTCCTTCCACCCCGTTCCCCAACGGGGTTTTTTTCAAATTTATCGTGTGGCTAATCGCCAGCTTCTGTGATAAAAACTGCAGATTAATTATTTGTTCATCAAGACGTTAAGATGCCATTTTCTCTTTTGCCCGAACATCAACTCTGCGGCCTTTATGCCGGTGACAATCTGGTGTTTCGTGATGGCTTGCCCAGTGGTATTGACAGTAAAAAACCGCAGTCATTGTTACAGGTGACTTACACAGGGGTACTGCATGATGCTCAGGCCGATAGCAAAAACCACGGCGGGGTTGACAGAGTGCTGCATCATTTTCCCCTAGAACATTATCAAGCTTATCAACAGCTAGGGTTAGCCGGAACAACCCATACAGCTCCCGCTATGGGCGAAAATATTTCATCGTTGGGGCTGACGGAACAGGATCTGTTCATTGGTGATATTGTCGCCATCGGTACGGTGCGGTTGCAGGTAACGCAACCGCGGTCGCCTTGCTTTAAGCTCAATGTCCAATTTTGTCAGCCAAATTTTTCACAGGTGATGCAAGATAGTGCCATGTGCGGTTGGTTTTACCGAGTGCTTGATGAGGGCAGTATCCACCCTCAACAGCAGTTGCGCTTGCTGGAGCGGCGTTCGTCGGTCAGCTTAGCGCAGGCGATGACATTATATTTTACGCCACAGTATGATGCCGCGGCTTATGAAAAGCTGTTAGCGGCCGATGGGTTAGCCGCCAACTGGCAGCATAATTTGCAACAACGCCTGAATAACGGTGTGGTGGAAGATTGGCACAAGCGGTTGCATGGGCCTGCGCAGTTACAAACTTTACAGGGAAGCTAGTCATTATGTACGAATTGCCAAAACAGGAACGTGACATGGGGATGCTGGTGCATCTGGCAACATTTGCCGGTTATCTGATCCCCTTTGGTAATATTCTGGGGCCGCTTATTGTGTGGTTGATGAAACGGGAAGACTCAGCGTTTGTCGATGCCTGTGGCCGTAATACCTTGAATTTTCAAATCAGCATGTTGATCTACTATGCCGTTGCCATTGTTTTGGCGTTCTCTCTGGTAAGTTTCTTGCTGATAGGTTTCTTTCTGGTAAGTTTCTTTCTGATTGGACTATTGGTGTTGTTGAATGTGATCTTCACCATCATTGCCGCCATTAAAGCCAGCGAAGGCAAAGTCTTTAAATACCCGCTGGCCATTGGTTTTCTATAAGGTGTTAACGCTTGCGGCTGGCGTCAGAGCTGCGCTTTAGCAGCCGCTGACGATAGTCCAACAGTGCAAATACGCCAAAGACAAAAGCGTTGATATAGTCTTTTGCGCGCAGTGGCAACGCCTGGCTGAACAATGTATGAAAGATCAATGTCTGCAGGCCGTGCATAATGGCGGTAACCCCCAACAGGATATTCAAAATGATGGCGATGTTGCCGTCAAAAGGATGCAGCAGATTGAACAGCATCAGCAGCCATGCAAAGGCGGTGACCAGCTTGCCAATGATAATACTCATGTTCATGCAGTCTGCTCCTGGTAGCGATATAAGCGATAACTGACTTGACCCGCCTGTTTCTCTTTTAAAGGTTGCCATTGCGCGGGCACCTGCAAGTCGTGCAATTCAGTCTCTACCTCCACATAAATCAGCGCGTCATCGTTGAGCCATCCTTGCTGCAACAGCGCTATGGTTGGCGCTGCCAGGCCTTTGCGAAAAGGCGGGTCGATAAATACGATATCAAAACCTTTATCAGCTGGTCGCTGCAGGAGTTGCAAGGTATCACCGACCAGCACTTCCGCGTTGTCACATTTGAGGGTTGCCAAGTTGCGTTTGAGCTGATCCGCGGCGCTACGCTGCAATTCATGAATTCGGGCAAAGGCGGCATAACGCGACAGCGCTTCTAACGACAGCGCACCACTACCGGCAAAACAATCAAGCACACTCGCGCCAGTAAGATGACCACTGAGCCAGTTAAACAAGGTTTCTCTGACTCTATCTGTGGTTGGGCGTAATCCTTCCAGATCCTGTATGGGTAATTTGCGTGACCGCCATTGACCTGCAATGATCCTTACCTGTCCGCTGCCTGGACGATTTCTGGCCATGTTGCCCCCGTTATGTTGCCGACAGAAATAAAGTGGTAAACTGTACCGAATATTTTAAATCCCTTCATAATGCAGAGCGTTAACAGCCAGTTAAGGCTGATGAGGGGAGTGAAGCGTCGCTATTCTATAACAAAGTTGCCGTTGAAGGCGAAAACGCTGGCAGCAGGTAAATCCGCGACCACTGAACAGTGGCCTCCAAGGCTTCTGGCAATTCCCACCCAAGAGATTGAGCACTGAATACTGATGGCAAAGAAAGGTTTATTTTCCTGGTTCCGTAAAGATACTGACGCTGAAACCAAGCCCGAGCTGCAGCAGTCCACGTCTGCATCTGCCGAAACAGCATGCGAGGTTGCAGAAACAGACGCTGCGGCGGCGACAGCGGATACAAATACCACAGTTCCAACGGCCGAAGCAGAGCAAGACCTACCAGACAAAGAGCCTGAGTCGCCGGATGCTGACGATATCGCCGAGGAAGTGTCTGTTACTGATGACCATGCGGTAGGCACTGATGACGAAGTAGCGGTAACTGCAACCATCCCTGCAGAACCTTCAGTCGCTGATCATGTTGCCGCAGCGAAAGCCAGCGATGAACATGGTGAGAAGCTAGAACAACAGCCGGAACCGCAGGCTAAACCACATAAGGAAGGGCTATTTGCTCGACTGAAACGGGGGTTGATGCGCACCAGCGAGAACATCGGCAGCGGTTTTATTGGCTTGTTCCGCGGCAAGAAAATTGATGAAGATTTGTTTGAAGCGCTGGAAGAACAACTGTTGATCGCCGATGTAGGCGTAGAAACCACGCGCAAATTGATCGATAACCTCACCGAACATGCGAGCCGCAAACAGTTAAAAGATGCGGAAGCGCTGTATGCTTTGATGCAACAAGAGATGCTGGCAACCTTGGAACCGGTGAGCCAGCCACTGGTACCGGAAAATACCACGGGTCCGTTTGTGATCCTGATGGTAGGGGTGAACGGCGTGGGTAAAACCACGACCATCGGCAAGCTAGCGAAACAGTACCAGCGCCAAGGTAAATCTGTGATGCTGGCCGCAGGCGATACTTTCCGTGCCGCTGCGGTTGAACAGCTGCAGGTGTGGGGCCAGCGGAACAATATTCCGGTCATCGCCCAGCACACCGGTGCTGACAGTGCCTCCGTATTGTTTGATGCGTTGCAGGCCGCAAAATCCCGTAAAGTGGATGTGTTGATCGCCGACACCGCTGGCCGTCTGCAAAATAAAGCACATCTGATGGATGAGCTGAAAAAAGTGGTGCGAGTGATGAAGAAGCTGGATGACGCCGCACCGCACGAAGTGATGTTGACACTGGATGCCAGCACGGGCCAGAACGCCATCAGTCAGGCACAGTTATTCCATGAAGCGGTGGGTATTTCGGGGATCACTATCAGTAAGCTTGATGGCACTGCCAAAGGCGGCGTGATCTTTGCCATTGCGGATAAATTTGCTATTCCTATCCGTTACATAGGGGTAGGTGAACAGATTGATGATCTACGAACCTTCAACGCCAAAGACTTTATCGACGCCCTGTTCAGTCAGGAGAAGACGGATAGCTGAGTATGATTCGATTTGAGCAGGTCAGTAAAATCTATCCCGGTGGTCAGAAAGCGCTAACCGAGGTGAACTTTCACCTGCAACGGGGAGAAATGGCATTCCTTACCGGTCATTCTGGTGCTGGTAAGAGTACCTTGCTCAAACTGATCACTGTGATTGAGCGCGCCAGTGCAGGCAAGGTCTATATCAACGGTCATGATATTGCCCATATCAAACGCCAGCATGTGCCTTATCTGCGACGGCAGATAGGGATGATTTTCCAGAACCACCATCTGCTGATGGATCGCAGTGTGTTTGACAACGTGGCGTTGCCGTTAGTGATTGAAGGTTTTTCGCTGGGCGAAATTCGCAAGCGGGTGGCAGGTGCGTTGGATATGGTAGGGCTATATGGCAAAGAACGGCATTACCCCATTATGTTGTCTGGTGGTGAGCAACAGCGGGTTGGCATTGCGCGAGCGATTGTGAACAAACCGGCACTGCTGTTGGCCGATGAACCGACAGGCAACCTCGACCCTAAATTGTCGATGGACATTTTGCGGCTGTTTGAGACTTTTAACGATGCTGGCACCAGTGTGTTGATTGCTACCCATGATCTTGGTCTGATCGCCCGTATGAAATATCGTACCCTGACGTTACGGCAGGGGCGTATGATTGGTGGTGAAGCCGATATCGTTGAATCCTTGAGCGATTAGGAGTTGTTATGTCCCCATCTTCGCTGACCCGCTCCAAGCTACCACTCTCTGGCCGCATTGTGATGTTTTTCATCCGTCACATTCAGCATGCCACTGCCAGCATGGGCGAGTTGTGGCGGACGCCGGTGTCCTCCATTATGACCATGGCCGTACTCGGGGTGAGCTTGAGTTTACCGGCGGCATTACAGGTGCTGGTTAAGAATGTTGAAAACATCACGCACTCTTGGAGCAGCGCCGCGCAGATTTCCCTGTTCATAGACGGTAGTCGCTCCGAACAGAGTATTCAAAGCCTGATCGCCCGCATTAAGGTTTATCCTGAAATCAGTGATATCAAATACATCACACGAGCACAGGCACTGGCAGAGTTTCAGCAACAATCCGGTTTTGGTGACGCGCTCTCTTATCTGGATGAAAATCCGCTACCCGCAGTGGTTATTGTAACCCCCAGCAGTCGTTACTCCACCCCCGTGGGTGCTAGAGAGTTATTGGCAAAGCTGGAGCAGGAACCGGAAGTCAGTTTCGGACGGCTGGATATTGAATGGCTGGAGAAACTCCAGGCACTGGTTAACGTGTTGGAACGCACTGTGTTCGGATTGGCAGCTTTGCTGATCCTGGCTGTGGTATTGGTGATAGGCAACACCATTCGATTGGCAATTATGAACCGGCGCAATGAGATTGAAGTGATGAAGCTGGTGGGCGCAACCGAAGCCTTTATTCAGCGCCCATTCCTTTATACTGGCATTTGGTACGGTGTTATTGGTGGTACTTTAGCGTGGCTGATTATCAATCTGTTAGTGTGGTTTTTATCCGGTGCAGTGACTACTTTTATCGGGCTTTATGGCAGCAACATGCAGCTACAGTCGCTGAGTTTCAGTGAATTGTTACAGATGGTGTGTGCCGCATCGTTTCTCGGTTGGCTGGGGTCTTATTTATCCGTACGACAGCACCTGCGGGCCATTGAACCCAGCTGATATTACCGTGAACTAAATGGGACTTGCATTGTCCTATTTGTGGAGCAAAAATAACACTCCGCACCGAGTTGTGTTGACATATAATGTCAATTAACCGATAGTGCAAAAGTTCGGTTGAAATCCTTTAATTGAACTGTAGTAATGAAAGGGAGCGTGAATGACTGATCAAACGCAATCAATGGCACTGATGGTTCCTCAGGGAAGCAGCAGTCTCGAAGCCTATATTCATTCAGTGAGCAGTATGCCAATGCTGGAAGCTGATGAGGAATATGCATTGGCTAAGCGTTTGCAGGAAACAGGTGACCTGCAGGCGGCTAAGCGGCTTATTATGTCGCACCTGCGCTTTGTAGTGCATATTGCCCGTGGCTATGCCGGTTACGGTTTGCCTCAGGCAGATTTAATTCAGGAAGGCAACATAGGCTTGATGAAGGCGGTAAAACGCTTCGACCCCGATGTCGGCGTGCGTCTGGTTTCTTTTGCCGTGCACTGGATTAAAGCGGAAATCCATGAATATGTTTTGAAAAACTGGCGTATCGTTAAGGTTGCTACCACTAAGGCACAACGCAAGCTGTTCTTCAATCTGCGTAAGGCAAAGCAACGTCTTGGCTGGTTCAGCGATGAAGAAGTCTCCATGGTGGCCGATAGTCTTGGCGTCTCCAAGGCGGATGTGACCGAGATGGAGTCACGCATGTCAGCCCAAGATGCGGCGTTTGATATGAGCAGTGATCAGGATGATGACCATGACTTTGCCCCTGCTCTGTACTTGGAGGATCACTCTTCTGATGTTGCCGAACAGGTGGAAAATGATAACTGGGAAGCCAACTCGCAGGCCCGGTTGCTGGCCGCAATTAAAACGCTGGATGAACGTAGTCAGCATATTCTGAAAGCCCGTTGGCTGGATGATGATAAAACCACCTTGCAGGACTTGGCAGACCAGTATCAGGTGTCAGCGGAACGTATCCGGCAGTTGGAAAAGAATGCCATGAACAAGCTCAAAGCATGTATGGAAATTTAAGACTGAGTCAGAATTATCTGAGCCCGGCAAATGCCGGGCTTTTTACATGATGAGAGCCTCGATTTTAGTGAGGGTCGGTGTTGGTCACTTGGGCAATGATCTGCTGCCGTTGCACTTTCAGACCGGTCTGATCAATAGCTGGCCAAGCGTAGTAACGTCTAGGTCGCTTGAATGCTGCAATATACTGGCTAAGAAACGCCTTGATCTCCTGCGCATCTGGCAATTCTCCGCTACGGGTTTTCACTATTGCTGATGGCAGATAACCAAATTTGAGATCTGGCTCTGGAAACACTATAGCTTCAAGAATATCTGGGTGCAGTTTTAATGCGGCCTCTACTTCTTCTGGCTGAATATTTTCGCCACCACAGATGAACATATTATCGGCGCGCCCTTGAATATGCAGTCGTCCCTGTTCATCTAAGAATCCCCGGTCTTTACTGCAAAACCAACCGGACTCATCTATGGCTTTATCCACACTGCCATCATCCTGCAGATAGCCGAGAAACAACGTTTCTCCCCTTACCCAGATGATATTGTCGCGGATTTGCAGTTGGCGTCCTGGCAGTAGTTTACCGCTGCTACCGTCAGTGCGAACTGGCCCTGTGGTAATTTGCGAACCCATTTCGGTCATGCCGTAGCTGGTGAAGACCTGCATGTCCAGCGGTTGTAAACGGTCCAGTAATGACTGACTGATAGCACTGCCACCGAGTAGCAGATACTTGATGAGTAACAGACTGTTAGGCGCCTCATCCAGCAGTTGTTGTAATTGGGTCGCTACCAGTGACAAGTGGCTGATGGGATCGCGTTTGAGTTGTTGTGCTAGGCTCAAGCTGCTGTCAGGCAATACTGTGGTCGCTGCGGCTAGGGCACAGCGATTGATAATCGCCACTCCACCGATATGAAACAGCGGCAATGATGCCAACCAGCCATCACCGGTTTGCAACGCGATTAAGCTACGGCTGCCTTCGGCGTTGGCAATATGTCCAGCCAGACTGTGCATGGCGGCTTTCGGCTTGCCACTGGAGCCAGAGGTCAAAATAATATCAATCGCAGTATCCAGTGCTATTTCTGGTGCAGTGCTATTCGCGGTTAGGGCAAAATTGAGGTTTAATCTCTGACGTGTTTGCCACAGCGGCTGACGAGCATCATCTGGGCACCAGAGGTATTGGATCGCAAAGCGCTGCATCAACCCTTCAAGCTGGCTGTCAGGAAATTTTGGTGACAAGGGACAAAATAGTAAGCCGTTGTCGACGCAGGCCCAGTAAAGTTTCACCAATTCGGCACAATTGCCAGCAATACAGGCAAGTTTATCTCCCGCGTGTAATCCAGCGTCCCGTAGCTGTGTACCTAATGCCAGTACTTGCTGACTTAGATTGCGATAACTGATGCCTCGGCCGTTAGCCATCAGCGCAATGGCGGTGGGATGCTGGCGGGCACTCTGATGCAGGGGCGACAACATCGATTATTTCCCTACACTGAATACAGGAGTAAGCGCTTCAAACTGCAAGCAGGTCTTATGCTGATCGCCAACGATCAAATCCTTGCTAAATGGCGACAGTGTATCAGCGCCCGGGGTTTCATCGGGAGTTAACAGTGCTGCCACCCGGCATAAATCACGGATCCCCAGCGATGCCTCCAGTGACGAACTCAGCACACTACGAATACCCAGCGCATTGGCTTCGTCTACCAGTTGTTGCAATCGTTGCAGTGTGCCTAGCAACATGGGTTTGATCACCAGTGCTCTCAGACCATGTTCGAAGGCATCTTCCGCCACTTTAAAATCCGCTGTTTTGGCCAGCGTTTCATCTAGTGCGAATGGAATGCCGGTGCTGGCGAACAATGCTCGGTTATTTTGCCAGATACGGCAAGGCTCTTCGAAATACTCGATAGCTGCTTTTGGCAGGCAGGCACAGAAGCTTTCTGCCTGTGGCTGCTCAAAGCCTTGGTTGGCATCGAGCCGTAGCTTTAGCTCTGGGCGTAACTCTAGCACGGCATAGATCAGGGCCAGCTCTTCTGCCATAGAAGTTTGCGCTACTTTGATTTTTACCCGACGGATATGAGTGGGTAAGTTGCTGATGCGTTGCTTGGTTAAGGTTATGGGTTCGCCTTCTCGTGGAACCAGTAGCGGAATAGGTTCAAATTGGGGGTGGTGTACTGGTAACTGCCCTGCAATCTTGGCATTGAGCAGACTTAAACCCCACGCCAGCGACGGCAGTTGGGTGAGATTACTGGCGGCAATAAGATCATGTCCGCCTTCTATGACAGACTGTAACAGTAGTTGCGCTTCAATAATTACGTCATCCAGCAACTCGTGGCTGAAGCCGTTAATGGGGCTGCCATCACGATCTAGACCGCTTAACGGGGCGATTTCCACATAATGTTGCTGGTCGCCAACACAGGCTTTGAGCACTAATCCCTGACGCAATTCAATACGCTGTTTCCCTACAGGTAAAGGTGCTTCCAACGGAATATGGTAACGGGCAAGCGCAAAGGAATCGGCAATCATGGGGTAACCTCCGCTGATGAACCTAAAGCGGGTAAAAGCGCTGCAAGAAATTGCTGGGGATTGGCCTGATGGCTGTTATGCCCAGCGGCAGCAATAGCATGGCAGTGGATGTTACTCCGTGTCTGCCAGTGTTGTGCCAACGCGGAAAATTTCGCATCCTGCTGGCCATAATAATAGTGTACCGGACAGCCACAGCTGGCCGGGACCTGATGCAAATCCTGTTGCCAAGCGAGAGACGTGGCACGGAACATCGCCAGTAACGCGTCAGGGCTCTGTTGACTGCGGCGTTCGATTAATAGCGCTCTCTCGGCGTCAGATAACTCGGCAAACACGGGCTGTTGATACCAGAGTGCCAGAAATTGCTGTATCGGCAGGTGTGCAAGTCGGGTAGCCCATTGCGAATCGCTAACGGCGCGTTGTTCCTTTTCTGCCACCGTCAGTAAGCCAGGATGGCAGGACTCCAGCTGCAGACTCAATAAACGCTGTGGTGCCATTTGTGCGACATGCAAAGCGATACGTCCACCCAGAGAATAACCCAGCAGATGGAAACGGTTTACCCCGAGATTGTCCAGTGTCTGCAACAGGAGCTCGACCGTCGCCTTGAAACCCGGCTCTGGCACCCTCTGGATGCTACTGTTGCCATGCCCTGGCAGGTCGATAGTAATACAGTAAAAATGTTGGCTTAGGACGGGTAATAACTGAGCCCAATCCGCGCCACTACCAAGAAATCCATGCAACAGCACCAGATTAGGTTGCCGATTGTCGCCTGTACATTGATAGGCCAGCATCAGCTTTGTCTCACCCATTGACCCAACTGAGCAATCTGCTCGCTGGCTTGGGTCTGACTGACGCGAACTTCAATCACTGACGCTCCGTCATATGCTAAGGCTTCTTGATAGGCATCATTGAACGCCTGTAAATCTTCCACCCGGTTATAGGGCAGACCAAACATGGCGCTGCCGTACCCAAATTCCAGTCCGTGTTCGAGGCGGTAATAGCGTTGGCGCACTTGTTCATCGGGCACCGGCAAAATGTTAAAAATACTACCACCATCGTTATTGAGAATGACCAGCACTAAAGGTCCTTTAGCCTGTCGCGCCAGTGCCAGAGAGTTCAGATCATGCAACGCGGAGATGTCACCAATAATCAGTGTTGTCGGTCGCTGCTGATGGGCTGCTACACCACAACTGGTCGCAATCAGGCCATCAATACCGGAAGCGCCACGATTGGTGTAGGTCTGCGCAGCGTCGGCCGTCACTGGTGCAAACATATCGTATAACCGCACCGGCAAACTATTACCGATGAACAGTTGCTGTTTCCCCGGTTGCGTGGCGGCTATGGCCCTGATCACCTGTGCTTCACCAAACGGACCATTATCTATCTGCTGTCGGAACAGTTGGTGTAACTGTTCATTGACCGTGATTAGCTCCAGTGCCCAGTTAGCAGCAGAGGAGCGTGGCCAGTCGAGTGCGGCAAACGCTGTCAACGGCGTCAGCCAGATTTCTTTGGCTTTGTGGTTGGGATCCAACCTTTGTTGTGATGGCAATACTTGCCAGTAACTCTGCCAATCCTGTTGTGCTAGATAAGCAATTAAGCGCTTTGACAGCAAACGGCCGCCAAACACCAATACCCGGTCAGCGCGCTCCAATAGTGCTTTGGCTTTAGGTTGCTGCAGCAACTGATCAATATTGCCGATAGCTGCTGGGTGCTGCCGCAGCTGTGACTGGGCATCGGTCAAAAGGGGCCAGCCCAATTTGGCTGCTAACTCTGTCAACTGCGCTGGTTGTTCTGCAGCATCTAGGGTGCCAGCGATAATAACGCCCTGACCATGGGCAAAGCGGTTGAGCATGTCGCGACTTGGTAATTGCCCCGAGATTAACCGACTGTATTGACTATAGGGTTTGGCATGGCCTTGCCAGCGCTGCAATGGTAACAGGTAATGATGGAGTTCCTGCGCTAGCGGCGCGTGCAAATCCTGCGGATATAATGGTTCGCGGAACATACAGTTGATATGCACCGGGGATTGTTGATTGCAAACCGCTTCATCCACGGTTGTTAGCAGTGTTTGTGGTGCGATAGCCAGATCCGGTGTTGGCAGATTAACGGGTCGTGCATATTGGCCATAAATCTCGGGCTGATGGATTGCCTGATTGGCCCCACAGTCAATCAATTCCGGTGGACGATCTCCAGATAACACAATCAAAGGTACTTGCGTCAGCCAGGCTTCAACCACTGCTGGCAATAGATTGGCAACCGCGGTGCCGGAAGTGGTAATAATTGCCACTGGGGCACGACTGGCCTTCGCCAGTCCCATGGCGTAAAAGCCCAGTCCTCGTTCGTCAAAATGCAGATGTTGTTGCAGCTTCGTCTGCCTGGCCGCCGCCAAGGTCAAAGGGGTAGAACGTGAGCCAGGAGCCATACACACATGTTGTACTCCCAGCCGCGCCAGTTCTTCCAGGATGAGTTCGCCCCAAAGTAGATTCAGATCGGCGTGTTGATTCTTTTGCATAAACAGACACCCTGTGGTGGATGGCTGTTAGTGTAACCTGTTTGCGGTATGCAATGTATGTTCAGATAGTTAAAAAACGTGTCAGGCCGTTACACCAGGGCCTGGGTCACTTCTCTTACTTTCTGTTTGAGCCAATTTAGCTCAATATCATTACTATCGGTCGGCGCTACCATTTCAACGGTTTTGGGTTCGGCGATGCCAAACATGCGCATTGTTTCGGATTCCGCCAGCTTACAGCCATGTAATGTTGGTACATCGGCCAGCAGATCAAAAACGGACTTATAAGGCACCAGACATACCGCCTGGCTTTCTTCCAGATAATTAAACAGCGATGAAACACTGCTAATGCTGATCTCTACATCCAGTTGGATCTCATTACGGCGGCACCAATCTTCAAACGGACAGGTTGCGTGCGGATTACAACCGAGGTCAGTTTTGATAAAAGGAAACTTGGCAATCGATTCGAGGGTGATTTCCTGCTGCAACAACGGATGTTTACTGCTACAGATCAGGAAAATATCTTCCAACCGTTTCAACGATTCGATCTCGTACTGACCATCGACCAGTTTCATGGCATCTTGATGGTTACCACAGCAAACGCCCATGGTAATTTCACCATCCATAATCCCCTGTAAAGTGCTGTTATTCCACGGCACAATATTCAGATGGAACTGTTTATCTTCATTACGGATAGATTGCATTAAGGCTTTGGGATATAAATAAGTGACTAAGCCCGGAACAGCCACTTCAAACCAACGTTCACTATTTTGTTGATTATTGGCGAGATTGTTAAAACTATGCGCGTGATCTACTATTTCTTTCGCAATTGGATAGATCCGCTTAGCATATTCGTTAGGAATTAATCCATATTTCTTTCTATAAAATAATTCGTTGCCAAAAATTGTTCTAACATTTCTTAAGCAACGGCTAATCTTTGATTGCGGTACATTGAGGATTTTTGAAACATGGGTAGCTGATTTGTTTTCACACAATCCAACAATGATCATTAAACTCAGTAGGTCGAGTTTTTCAAAATCGATGTGTTTCATTGTTAGTACTCCATTTGTGGAAATTCCTATTGCAATTAGATTAATAAAAAAAATGAAAAATGGAAAATCCAAAAGGTGTGTTATATCAC